>NZ_JBNHGJ010000018.1:0-92374 GCF_059091165.1 Arthrobacter sp. Hb9-2
ACCGCCAGCCGTGGCCGCCGAACCCCGTCGCGTCAGAGACGGCGCCAGCGCTAGTCGCCTCGGAGCCGGAGACGGCAGTGGTCACGGAGGAAGCGCCGGCGACCCGGCGCAGCTTGAAGGAAACCTCATTCCTGGTCAGCGCCCCGGTCCTGGAGCCGGCCACGCAGGGCTGGCGGGGTGCGCTCACGCGCCTTGGCTTCCGGATGGACCCCTCCGCGGAAGAACTCTCCGAGCGGGAGGATATCCGCACGGTCAGCCAGCACTGGCCCGGTCCCCGGACCATTGCCGTGGTCAACCGCAAGGGCGGTGCTAACAAGACCCCCACTGTGGTCATGCTCTCGGCCATCCTGGCCCGCTACAGCGGGGCTGCGACCGTCGCCTGGGACAACAACGAGTCCCAAGGCACTTTGGGCTGGCGGACGGAAAAGGGCGCTCACGACCGGAGCGTCCTGGACCTGATCGATTCCTCGACCGAACTGCTCTCACCGTCAACGAACGCCGCCGAAATCGCCAAGTTCGTCCACCACCAAACCGCCGACAAGTTCGACGTCCTGCGCTCGGACGAGAACGAAGAAGGCGACCACGAAGTCACCGCCGAGGAAGTAGACATCGCCCACCAGGTCCTCACCCGCTACTACCGGCTGGTGGTAATGGACTCCGGCAACACCGCCCGGGCAGCGAACTGGCGACGGATGATCCACCACACCAACCAGCTCGTCGTGCCTGTAACGGCCATCGAGGACCGCGCAGAAGCCGCCCGGCTGACGCTGCAGACCCTCGAATCCCGTGGCGGCCACGACGCCGAACTGGCCCGCAACGCCGTCGTGATCGTCTCCGAGTCCACCGACGCCAAGCGCGCCATGTCAGGAGATGCCTTGAAGAGGGCCAAGGACGAGGCCCAGCGGATTGCGGACGGCTTCGAACCGTTCGTTCGGGCCGTCGTCAGGATTCCCTACGACCCGGCACTGGTCAACGGACCCATCCGCTACGAAGCCCTACAACCCGCCACCCAGCGGGCATGGCTGGCCGCCGCGGCCGCCGTCGCCAAGGGCTTCTAAACCCATCCACCATCCGGATTTTCGAAAGGAGGAACCATGCAACAGGCCCTGAACCCCTGGATTACCAGCCCCGCCACGGAAACTGCGAAAGAGGAAACACCGGATACGTACATGCCGCCGGCGGCAGTCATCAGTGCACCTCTGAAGGGAATGGTTGAACCCGATGCAGCGGACAGACTGGCCAGCCGCACCATGACCGGTTCCGCCGCGTTATGGATCATCGGCGCACATGGGGGAGCAGGCGAAAGCAGAATTGCTTACCTCCTAGGTGCACGTGCCACCGATCACTGTTGGCCCGTCCTCCAGGACGGAAGCAAGCCACGGGTGCTGCTGGTGTGCCGGACAGACATGCGCGGCCTCACAGCTGCCAGGAGCGCCCTGACCCAATGGGCGTCAGGAGCCACACCGAAAGTCGACCTGCTCGGCCTCGCGATCCTGGCGGACGCACCGGGGAAAACTCCAAAAGCCCTGAGGGACTTCACTTCAATCGTCGGCGGGGGAGCGCCCCGGCTCTGGACCCTGCCCTGGGTGGAAGCCTGGCGGCACGGGGACACCACGGCCCCGTCGTCCCGCGAATACCAACGCTTCACCACCGACATGGCCGCCCTGGCCACCGACACCACATCAACCACCCACTGAAAGGCCTCACCATGAACTACGCACTTCCCACCGGCGTCATCCCCAACCCCACTCCCACCATCCCTGCAGAAGCAGACGGGCTGCTCCTTGTCCTGAACTGGGCCTCCGGTATCGGCCTGGTTCTCGGCGTCCTGGGCGTGATCATCGTCGGCATCGGCATGGTCATCCAGCTCCAGCGCGGTGAAGGCGCACAAGCCATCGGCAAACTCGGCTGGGTCCTCCTGGGCTGCATCATCATCACCGGTGCCGCCGGTATTGTCCGCGCCTTCGTCTAAGCCAGCACCAACAACGGGAGGTTCACCATGAGCCAGTCAACAGAGAGCACCACCGAAAGCAATCCGTTCACCAAACCCGGTTTCATTATCGCGGCCGCGCTGGTGGTCGCGCTGATCGCAGCAGCCATCGTCATCTTTCTGCTTCCCAAAGGACAAGGCAACGCCCAGCCGGCGGCCTCGCCTGTGGAGTCCAGCAGTTCAGCCACGGTGTCCCCCAATGCCTCCGCTGGGGCTGACCAGAGCGTCTGCGGATTGCCTGCTGCGCCGGAAACGGCTTTGGGAACTGCGCCGGAGACGAAATGGGAACTCGTAGGAACGATGGCCGCCCCAACCGATCCCAAGATCGGCCCGGGCAAGACGGACGATCAGGGCATCAGGTCCTGCTTCGCCCATACACCTACAGGTGCACTGTACGCGGCGGTAAACCTATGGGCTTTGGGCAGCGATTCTTCCAAGGAGCGCGCCATCGCGGACCAGCTTGCGGTTAAGGGACCTGGCCGCGATGCAGGTATGAAAGCGCCACAAACTGCCGCTCCGGCTTCGTCTGTGAAAGTCCAAATAGCAGGCTTCAACGTTTCGTATACGGCGAACCAGGCTGTCGTTGAGTTGGCATTCAAGGCTGATACCGGTGCGCTTGCTTCTGTGCGGACGACGCTGCTCTGGCAGGACGGGGATTGGAAGGGCGTCGTGGCCGACAACGGGGCACCCTTGGAAGAGCCACGCCAGATCCGTGATCTTTCTGGCTTCGTCCCGTGGAGTGGGGCGTGAAGCCGACGTGGAACCCGGTAGGGGACTGGGTATCAGGGCTTGCCGATGACGCGATAGGCAACTTGGCCAAGGCAATCATGGAGGGCATGAGTCAGATGGTGACGACTCTATCTACCTTCTGGGTTTCGATGCCTACGGTGAACTTGATCAGCGAGGACAGGACTGGGCCAAGTTCCGTGGTCTCAATAGTCAACAGCGAGTTGATGACTTGGACGCTGACGCTGGCGGTCCTTGCCGTCATCATCGGCGGCATCCGGATGATCTGGGAACAGCGCGGTGCACCGCTGAAGGACCTGCTCCGTTCGCTGCTCACCCTCACTCTGGTGTCCGGTCTGGGCCTAGGAGTCATCTCTATTTTGGTCATTGCCGCAGATACTTTTTCGGCCGCCATCATCGACCGTTCCACGGACGGGAAGGGCTTTGCTCAGTCGATGAGCGTCCTCGTCATGACCGGCCAGACGGAGGTTGGGGTATTCATCCTCATCGTCCTGGGCCTCATCGGGCTGATTGCTTCACTGGTCCAGATCGTCCTGATGGTGGTCCGCAGCGGCATGCTGGTGATCTTGGCGGGCATTCTGCCCACCACTGCCGCGTTCACGAACACTGAGATGGGCCGGCAGTGGTTCCAGAAGGCAGTCGGCTGGACCATTGCGTTCATTCTCTACAAGCCCGCGGCAGCCATCGTGTACTCCGTCGCGTTCCTCCTGATGGGTAACACGAGCGGGCAGGATGCCCTGGTCGGTTCGATCACTGGCTTCACGTTGATGATTGTTGCCTTGTTCGCGCTTCCGGCGTTGATGCGCTTCGTAACGCCTATGGTTGGTGCTGTCGCCTCTGGCAGCGGGGCAGCGGCTGGGGCTGCCGTTGGTGCGATGGCCACCGGCGCTGTGTCCCTGGGCCGGGGCGGCAGTGGACGAGGCAATGCCGCACCCATTCCTGCGACCACAAGTAGTACGGCCAGTACGCAGAGCACTTCCGCCGGTGCTTCGCCGAAGGGCAGTGACGGAGCGTCCGGTCCTCGGGGCGGCGGAGGTCAGCCCACCCCCGGTGTTACGGGTCCGGGCGGAGCCGCTGGCGCTGCGGCCGCAGGCAAAGCAGGCACGGCGGGGGCAAATGGCGGGGCAGCAGCAGCTGGCCCGGCCGGCATGGCTCTAGCCGCCGGGGCCCAGGTGGCGACCAAGACGTCACAGGCAATCGAAAAGACCGCACTGGATTCAACCGGGGAGGGCCCCAGTGGCAGCAATTAACACCGAATACAAGGAACCGTCCTACGGCAACTGGCGCGTACCGCGCTCAGCCGGCCTGGGCAACCTCGGCGCAATCGGCACCGGAATTGTCATGGCCGGACTGTTGATGGGCATCACCACCTTCGCCATCTGGGGCCTGTTCCCGGGCCTCACTGTCCTCGCCCTTGCCGGGGCCAGCGCCCTGCTGCTCACGGTCAAGGACAAGCACGGCCAGTCCGTTGTAGACCGCTTCGGCACCCGCATGACCTTCCGGCTCTCCAAGTCCAATGGAACGAACCTCTACCGCTCCGGACCTCTGGGTGTGACCGAGTGGGGCATGTACCAGCTCCCCGGCCTGGCCGCGAAGTCGACCCTGTACGAGTTCGCCGACTCCTACAAGCGCCCTTTCGCCATGCTGCACATGCCGGCCACCAGCCACTTCACCGTCATTTTCTCCACCGAACCTGACGGGGCCTCCCTAGTGGACCCTGAGCAGGTCGACGCGTGGGTCGCTAACTGGGGCGGTTGGCTCGCCGGCCTTGCTGACGAAGCCGGACTGGATGCCGCGGCCGTCACGGTGGAGACCGCACCCGATTCCGGGTACCGGCTCCGGAACGAAGTCGAGATGAACATTGACCCGAACGCACCGGAATTTGCCCAGGCCATTCTGCGTGAGATTGTTGACACTTACCCGGAGGGATCGGCCACGGTCCGTGCCTGGGTGTCCCTGACCGTCAACGCCGCCCTGCGGTCCGGGTCAAAGAAGCGCACTCCCGAAGATGTTGCCCGTGACCTCGCCTCCCGGATCCCCGGGCTGTCAGCCCGTCTGCAGTCCACCGGTGCCGGTATTGCCCGGCCGATGTCGGCACAGGAACTCTGCGAGGTCGTCCGTATCGCCTACGACCCGCCTGCAGCGCTGATCATCGATGAGGCCCACGCTGCCGGTTCCCCCGTTGCCTTGGCCTGGGGTGAGGTCGGCCCCACCGCGACGCAGGCGAACTGGGAGGACTACCGCCACGATTCCGCGTTCTCGGTTTCCTGGACGATGACGGGTGCGCCTCGGGGTTCGGTGAACTCTTCGGTTCTGTCCCGGCTGCTGGCCCCGCACGGGGACATTGACCGCAAACGGGTATCCCTGCTCTACCGTCCGATGGATTCTGCGAAGGCCGCCACTGTGGTCGAGCGGGACCAGAACAACGCCAACGTCCGGATCACCTCCGGTACCCGGCCCAGTGCCCGGGCTTTGGTCGATGCCCGTTCGGCCGTGCAGACTGCCCAGGAAGAAGCCCGCGGCGCCGGCCTGGTGAACTTCGGCATGGTCGTCACCGCCACAGTGACCGACAAGGAACGGCTGCCTGATGCCGTGGCCGCCATCGAACAGACCTCCGGCACCGCCCGGGTGCTCCTGCGCCGCGCCTACGGCGCGCAGGACACCGCCTTCGCCGCCTCACTGCCGCTGGGACTGGTCCTGCCCAAGCACAGCATGGTCCCCTCCGGGATCAAGGATGCCCTGTGATGGCCCTCAAAGACCTTTTAACGTCAATGACAGTAAAGCCAGTAATGCCAGTAAAAGGGGCTCAAAAGGACAAAGCTGGGAAGCAGCCGCGCGAGGCCGGGCCGGGTGCCCGTGGCTGGTCCGGCCGTGGCGGCGGCATGGCCCAGCTCGTCCCGTCCGTAACGGAGTACCGGGGAACCACGGTCCAGGTCTGCGGCCTGTGGCCGTTTTCCTCCGGCGCGTCCTCGCCCATGATCGGCGTCCCACTGGGACGCCACGAGGAAACACAGGCCACGGTCTGCTGCGATCCGGTCAGCTGGTTCCAGCGTGCCCGCCTCATCTCCAACCCTTCCGCTTTCATCCTCGGCAAACCCGGGCTGGGCAAGTCCACCCTGGTTCGCCGCATGTTCCTGGGCCTCGCCGCACAGGGCGTCAACCCATTGGTTCTGGGTGATCTGAAAGGCGAGCATGTCAAAGCCGTCGAAGCTCTCGGCGGGCAGGTCATCAAGCTCGGCCGCGGCGTCGGGTACCTGAACATCCTCGATCCCGGCCAGGCCGTCGAAGTCGCCCAACTCCTCGAGGAACACGGCCACCACGAAGCAGCCACCCGGGTCCGCGCCGACGCGCACGGCCGCCGCCTGAACATGGTCGTCTCCCTCATCACCATCAGCCGGAACAACCCGCCCACCGACCAGGAACAAACCATCCTTGACCGGGCACTGCGGGTCCTCGATGACCGTTTCGACGGCATCCCGGTCCTGAAAGACCTCTTGGACGTCATCGTCTCCGCCCCCGACGAGCTGCGGCAGGTCGCGCTGGACCGTGGCGACATGAACGTCTACCTGCAGGAAACCCGGGCGCTGGAAGCAACCCTGCTGGGCCTGACCGGGGGAGGGAAGCTAGGCGAAATCTTCTCCCGGCAAACCACCAACCCAATGAAGCGGGACCGCGCCGTGGTCTTCGACGTCTCCAGCATCGACGAGACGGAAACCGACCTGCAGGCCGCCGTGCTGCTCGCGTGCTGGTCCTACGGCTTCGGAACGGTCAACGTTGCTAACGCCCTGGCCGACGCGGGCCTGGAACCACGGCGGAACTACTTCGTGGTCCTGGACGAGCTGTGGCGGGCGCTGCGCTCCGGCAAGGGCGTGGTCGACCGCGTGGACGCCCTCACCCGCCTGAACCGCTCCGTGGGCGTCGGGCAGATCATGATTTCCCACACCATGTCCGACCTGTTGGCCCTGCCGGCGGAAGAGGACCGGATGAAAGCCCGCGGCTTCGTCGAACGCTCCGGCATGGTCATCTGCGGTGGCCTGCCGGCCTCGGAGATGCCGCTGCTGACCTCCGCGATTCCCCTGTCCCGGCAGGAGCAGCAAAAGCTCATCTCCTGGCAGGACCCGCCTGCCTGGGACTCGCGCGGCCTTGAGGTCGAACCCCCGGGCAGGGGGAAGTTCCTCATCAAGGTCGGCGGCCGCCCGGGCATCCCCGTCCAGATCGGGCTGACCTCCATCGAGAAGAGTGACGGCCTGAATGACACCGACACCCGCTGGCACGCACCGGCAAAAACGCTCATGGACCCGGCATCACCAGCAATGCCGGCTGAAGGAGGCGCGCTGTGAGTGCACCGAACCGCAAAGGAATGGGCCTCGAAGATGCCCTGCTGGTCTGGCTGGCCATCGGCGCCATCGTCGTCTTCGGTGGCGGCACCTACGTCGCCGCGCACCTCGGGTCCTGGATGGCAGGCATCGACGCCCCGCCTGCCCATCCCATCGACCTGGTCGCCGGGCTCATCAAGGGCAAAGTGCCCTGGCCAACCCAGTCCACCGTCGCGGCGTGCCTTATGGCCGGCCTGATACTGGTTCTGGCTATCGTCGTGCTGGTGGCGTGGCGGAAGGGCGCATCCAAGCGCGCCCGTGTCGACAAGGCCGCCCGCTACCTGGGCCGCGGCAAGTCCCTCGCCGCATTCTCCGAAAAGGGAGCGCAGGCCAAGGCAGAGAGGCTGGGTGTAAAGGACGCGCCGGGGATCGTCGTGGGCAAGGTGGTCTCCACCGGTCAGAAGTTCGTCCAGTCCTGGGAAGACCTCAGCCTCGACATCTGGGGACCCCGAACGGGTAAGTCCACCTCCCGGGTGATGCCCGCCATCCTGGACGCACCCGGCGCCGTTGTCTCAACCTCGAACAAGCGCGACGTCGTGGACGGCACCCGTGGCGTCCGCGAGGCCACGGCCCCGGTGTGGGTGTTCGATCCGCAGAAGATCGCCCAGGAAGAACCGGACTGGTGGTGGAACCCGCTCTCTTACGTCACCGACGAAGAGAAGGCCTACAAGCTCACCCAGCACTTCTCGGTCGGTTCCCGGGTGCCGGGGTCAAATCCGGATGCCTACTTCGATCCCAAGGCCGAGGACATTCTCTCTTCCTACTTCCTCGCGGCCGCACTGGGCGATTTGCCGATCACGCAGGTCTACCTGTGGGTGACGGAGCAGGTCAGCCAGGAACCCATCGAAATCCTCCGGGAGCATGACTACGAGCTGCAGTACAAGGGCCTGGAGTCCACGCTGAAGCTGGCTGACAAGCAGCGCGACGGTATCTTCGGCACCGCCGAGAAGATGATCCAGTGCCTCAAGAGTCGGAACACGCTCCGCTGGGTCGCCCCGACCGGCGGCGCAAACGTGGCCAGTGATGCCCGCCGGCAGTTCGACCCGCACGCCTTCGCCGCGTCTCAGGAGACGATCTACATCCTCTCCAAGGAAGGAGCCGGCTCAGCTGCACCGCTCACAACGGCACTGACCGTGGCCATCGCTGAGGCGATGGAGGAACGGGCCGAGCGCAGCGGCGGCCGACTGCCCAAGCCTGCGCTGTTTGCCCTCGATGAGCTGGCGAACGTGGTCCGCTGGGCCGGCCTGCCGGACCAGTTCAGCCACTACGGCTCCAAGGGCCTGATCGTCATGGGCATCCTGCAGTCCTGGTCTCAGGGCGTCGAACTCTGGGGCGAAGCGAACATGCGGAAGATCTGGTCCGCAGCGAACGTCAAGGTCTATGGCGGCGGCGTCGCCGAAGAAGGGTTCCTCCGCGCACTCTCGGACCTGATCGGGGACTACAGCTACACCAACGTCTCCATCTCCTCCGGGAAGTCCGGGTCCAGCCGCTCCCGCCAGGAAGCCAAGGAACGCATCTTCGATGTCTCCAATCTGGCCGAGCTGGACCGCGGCCGCGCCGTTATCCTCGCCTCAGGTGCACCCGCCACCCTGGTCCGGACCATGCCCTGGTACACAGGGCCCCACAAGGACGCCGTGGAAGCATCCATCAAAAAGTACAGCCCACAACCAGAGGAAGAACCAGTACCGGTAGCAGCAGCGCCGACCGCAAATCCATGGGTGACAGGGTAGGGGAGTAGGGCATGACTATCGACATTGGCCGTTTCAGCGAAGCTCCCAGCTCGGACCTAGAGGACACCGGCGCTCAGGCGGGGCAACAGCAGAAGCCCCCGCAGCTGGTCTACGGCTCCGCCGAAGAGTTCCTGCACGAGCAGCTGCTCCCAACCTACGTCCGCGATGTCGACGGGCGCGCTGCGAAATGGTGCATCGAATGGTACTTCCACCCAGAAGCTGTCTCCCGGGTGGAAGCGCTGTGGCGGGCCTGGGAACACCTCAGGCTCGACGGAGCCACCGGCATCAGCGTCTGGTTCAAAGACCACGCAGATCACCACATGAGCGTGCTCCTCGACCCACGCGGACCGTTCTACAAATGCGACATGCAAAAGCACCGAGACCCCGAGCACCTTGAGCCCAAAAAGGCCCCTGACGGTTGGTTCCCGGACGTACGGACGCTACCTGCCTGAAGGCCAGTTCAAAAGCAGACATGTCTCGTAGGGCTAACGCAGCGCCGCCCAGTCAACAGAAATTCCGGCAGCTTCAATCTCCCTCGCGATGGTTGCCTTCCAAGCCCCGCCCTTGTCGAGGGGTGTATAAACGAGCCCCTTAATGTCCCCTGGTTCTTCGACGCCTTCGTCCAACAGCACGGCAACGTGTCCCCGATGAAGCGCGCCAAAAAAGAAGCCCATTTCAAATATCACATTCTGACGTCCGCGCGGTTTGTCTTCGGTGTCATTCTTCGCTCTGCCTAAGTCATCGGCAGTAAGCAGGACGACAGCGAAGCCTGTGGTGGCCGCACTGGTCTCTAGCTTCTCGATCAAAACTGCCCCCATGTTTGGTTGTTCATGGAGGATTACAGGCTCAAAACCCGTGAGTGTGCGTAGGAACCGGGCCAGTTCGTGCTTCCTTGCTTCGTCATGGCCGTGGACGATGAAGACACGGCCATTCGGCTCGCCAGCACCCTTATCGCTGACCTCGATAACCTGTTCAACCTCAGCAGCAAGTGCTTTGTTGCTGCTTTCGGCGGTGAGCTCTAGTTCACGCTTTGCGGCATTCAGTAGGGAAATGACCGACTGAACACCGCTTCGCTGAAAGGGTTCGAAATCCGTATTTTCCGTCCAAAAGGAAGGAGAGAAACGAACGTCTTGGAAGCGGTCATATATGGGGCTACCGTTGCCCATTACGGTGCGCAGCACAACCTCAGTTTGGTCATGCCACTCCTCGAAATTTGAGGGGTTTCCGCCGTTAGCGACCGTAATCTGCTCGTCCAAGAGCTCCAGCTTTCGAGATGTATCCATTGGATGAGAATATCCAAAATCCGATTCTTGCTTGATGAGTCCGACCCCGGTGTCCCTCGGTTGCAAGGTAGGAGACACGACGACATAGTCCAGGGGTGTTCGAACCCGGGCACACGCGTGATGACGAGCAGTCCACAGTTGGGGTCAATCCGGGTTATCCACGGCTGAAATCGGGGAGCCATTGGGGTAGCTCCCTCCGCAGCCGTAGCGGTGGATAACCCATCAGGATTGTCCCCGACTGTGGGCAGCGGAACCGACTGTCCAGACAGTCTCTGGACAATTGCGCAACGGGCTGTTGCACAATTGCCATGCCCCCGCCGACTCGAGCTCATCACCAGGGTCGGCTGTCAGGTTTGAATCTGAGACTGTTCGCTGGGGATGTGCAGGAACTGCTTTTCGAACCCTATTCTGACGCTTACTTCGCGGCCGCCTGACGTCAGGGTGGGGTGTAGGTTAGTCCGACCGATTACGTCCTGTGTTTTTCCCAGACGTCTGTCGCAGTTAACGTCTGCCGGAAGAAGAGAGGGTTTCCACGATGACACAATGTCATTAGAGCCTTGTCAGGCGCTAATCGCCGCTGCGGGGCTTTTTCGCTTCAATGCGGAGCCTGAGGTGCCTGCTCTGCTTGAGTTTCAGCCAGGTAGGCTTCATACACGCCGGCCGCGACCGCCAGGTCTTGCCAGGGCATGCCAGTTGTTTTGAATACGGCAGGCCGGTCTGATTGTGGATGAATACGGCCTTGGACCAGTTCAGTGAGCGTGTTCAGGCTGGCTAAGTTGGCTATCGCTCCGGATGCAAGGGCTAATATTATGTCGCCTGCTTCGCGCCGGGAATTTGCGAGTGATTCGACGTAGATAGCTGCTCGGGACATTAGGGTGTCATCGAGTTCGCGGCTGTTTGGCTCATGTGATCCGATGGCGATGACTACTGCGTTATCCTTCACGCTCGCACCGTTGAAAAGCGGAGTGGATGAGCCGGTGCAGCAAACAATCAAGTCAGCTTTCGCGATACTCTCCCTGCTGCCGACCTTGGCCTTTATGCCCTTTACTGCGGCGTGTGCTGCCAATTGTGCAGCAGCCTGTTGATTTCGTCCCACAATTTCGACATGAGTTAGCTCGAGGACAAGGTTAAGGGCCTTAATATGTTGCCAGGCCTGCTGCCCTGTCCCGAAAACCAGCAGATGCTTGCCCCCAGCGGAGGTGAGCTTCTGGGCGCCCAGAGCCGAGACAGCAGGAGTCCGTAGATTTGTCAGTGCGGTCCCGTCCAACACGGCCAGTGGACGTTGATCAGCGCCGCTGAAGAGCACGTAGAGACCCTGAATTACGGGTAGGCCGGCGGAGGCATTCGCGGGGCTGATGGTGAGCAGCTTCGTCCCGGTGTACTGGGCCGAGCTGGAGGGCATTAGGAGGAGTTGCCCTCGCTCGGTAGTGAGTCTTGAGCGGACCCCGTCCTTCTCGGGATCAAAGCCCTGCAGTAGGACGCGTTCCAGCTGCGCTATCGCTATCGGGATGGTGCTGAGCCTCTCGATGTCGGAGTGGCTGATGAAGAAGGGTGTTGATTGAGCCTGGACCTCAGATAAGAACATCGACTGTCTCGGTGATCGGTTTTGGGATCTGTCGGCGAAGCTGCATTGCTTCAAGGACACGTTTTTGGGCGAGGGCATAGGCGGCTTCATGCGGGGTTAAACTGTTCCGCCTGCTTTCCTCCAGGACAGCACTTGTGTTGGCCCTCAACTTTGTGGAGATCATCGTGAAGATCTCCGCGGGTTCCACCACAAAGGGGGAGTACCTGGCAGCCATCGAATGGGCTGCCGCCACGATGCCGCCGGCGTTGGCGATGAAGTCCGGCACGACGGTGATGCCTCGCTCATGGAGAATGCGGCGGGAGCTCGGGGAGGTCGGGAGGTTGGCCCCTTCAATCACGAGTTTCACGTTTGTTGACGCTGCGATGACGTCGTTGACGGTGTCCTCTCGGGCAGCGGGAATCAGGATGTCGGCGTCCACTGTCATCGCCGCGTCTGCTGGCTGAACCGCTCCGTAGTGGCGCACGCAGGCGTCCCCGGCCTCGGCGCGGAGGTCGACTAGCTTGGCGATGTCAAGGCCGTTTGGGTCATGGACGGCACCGGCCGCCGTGGATACGGCAACGACGGTAGCGCCCAATTCAACGAGGCGTACCGCTGCAGCTTGCCCTACGGCGCCAAACCCTTGAATAGAGACACGTGCTCCTTGGAGCGGAATGTTGCGGTTTTGGGCAGCTGCTTCCGCTGCTTCCGCTACTCCGTAACCTGTGACGCCAAGCTGGTCGTAGGGAAGCCCGCCCAGTGCCCGGGGGAGGCCGGTGGACGCGCCGCGGTCCCCAAGCTCGTCGAGGAAGATGGCAGCATCTTCCTCGGCCAACCCCATGTCGAGCCCGAAAACGTACTCGGACGGGACCTCGTTTGAAAGGGCACGGGCGAATGCCCGCAGTATCGCTTCCTTGTTGGGGTGGTTGGGATGGCCCAGGATGCCGGCTTTGGCCCCGCCGTGGAACAGGTCCACTGCAGCCCACTTCCAGGTCATGGTCCTAGCCAGCCGTGCCACTTCCTGGACTGAGAGGCTGGGGCCCATCCGGGTTCCGCCCTTGCCGGTTCCTCGGGCGGTGTTGTCCAGGACCAGGACGCCACGCATCCCCGTCTTCCGGTCGGAGACGACAACGATCTTTTCCGGGCCCCACTCGTCGATCATTGAAAATACGTCGTCAGTCATTGATTCATCCCCTGTCGCGAAGCATTAGTAACTACTAACCAGCTTGCGGGCAGGTCTGCGGCTCCGCCAGAGCCGCAGTGCCACTGTTGGTGCACCTGGCATAAGTAATCCTTGGCCTGCTACGCCAGGAACGCCTGCTAGACCACGTGGACACCCGGAGTGGCATCTGCGGATGCCGTGGCGGCGGCCTTCAACGCCTGGACAGCTCCCTCTACCGCAGGATTCACCGTGGTTGGCGGGTAAAGTGCCAGCACATGTCGGCGTACCTGAAAGTCCGTTATTTGCGCGGTGGAGATGTCGCCCGTTTCCTTGTGGCCCAGGGCCGGGATCAGAGCAATACCCAGTCCGGAACGGACGAATCCCCTGATGACGTCGTAGTCGTCACTGCGGAAATCAACATCCGGTTCAAAACCTGCGGTGGCGCATGCCCTCCGCAGGGACCGGGCTCCGGCGGTCCTTGCCCCGGATGAAACCCAGGTCTCCTCCCTGAGATCCGCCAGCGAGATGTCCCTGCCTTCCAGCCGGTGACCTCCCGGAAGGAGCAGCATCAGCTCTTCCGTCAGAAGTGGCGTTGACTTCAAGGCCTTGGGCCAGGCATGTGGTACCAGGTCATAGTGGTACACCAGCGCGAGGTCGAGCTCACGGTCCAGCAGCAAAGGAACGAGTTTGTCCGGTTCCCCTTCGTCGAGTTCGATGGTGACCTTCTGATGCGACTGGACAAAATCCGAGAGGGCGAGCGGCAGGAGCTTCTGGCTTGCCGTGGGGAAGCTTCCCAGCCGCACCCGGCCGACGCTGCCTTCGGACATAGCACGTACCTCGTCTTCAAAGACCCCAAAAGCCGCGAGCACTTCCTGCGCCTTCTCTGCGAGGAAACCGGCCGAAGGCGTAGGCCTGATCCCGTGGGCGTCCCGCTCAAACAGGGACATTCTCACAGCCCGTTCCAGAGTGGCCATCTGTTGCGACACCGCTGAGCCGGTGTAGCCGAGCTGGCGCGCCGCCTCAGCAAACGAACCGGTGCGGAGCACCACGACCAAGGTCCTCAGGTGCAGGGGATTGAGCATAAAGCCAGCTAACCCCATGCCGAAGACCACCGCAAAGACGGAGGGCAGCACCACTGGTTGGGAACCGGCATGTGTGGTTGCAGGGCAAGAACCGGAAACGGGCCCCACCAGTCATACGAGCCGGATCCAGCGCGTGCCGTCACAGTGGGGACTTGAAACACAACTGTCTCCACCGCCAGCCGGACCACCGTTCCAAGTATTCGAGGCCATGTCCGTGGACTGGCAAGGGTTGTGGCGCAGGTCTCAGGACGAGTGCAAGCACTGCTTGCCCTAGGGCCACAATCGATCATTCTGGATTGCTTCCAGGGGTCGGAAACGTCGGGCATAGTCAAGCAAATAGGTCGGGCATTACTCGCACAATGGAACGCAGAAAGGGCTGACTCCACGTCCTGCCCGGGCCTGATCTCCACGTCCATGTATCCCATGAGCCAGCCCCTAGGAGCACAGCCAGAATGCCGCCACATATGCAGGAAAAACCCTTGACCAAGCCCATGGCCATACAACTCGAATCCGTCGCCAAGACTTACGGGGACCACATCGTCCTTAACAATGTCTCCCTGTCCGTGCGTGAGGGGGAGGTCACCGCAATGATCGGGCCCAGCGGTGCGGGCAAAAGCACACTGCTGCGCTGCATCAACCTGCTGGAGCGGCCCGACACTGGTTGTATTACGGTCGAGGGCAGCCAGATTGACGCCAGCACCAACTTCACTGCAAAGGACCTGGCCGCCCTAAGGCGGAATGTCGGCATGGTGTTTCAGTCCTTCAACCTTTTCCCACACCTGAACGTGCTGCGGAACGTCAGCATCGCGCAGGAGCGTGTTCTGAAACGCTCGCGCAAGGAAGCAGACATCCGCTCCATGAAGCTCCTGGAGCGCGTCGGCCTAGCAGACAAGGCCAAGCAGTACCCCGCCCGCTGTTCCGGTGGGCAGCAGCAGCGCATCGCCATTGCACGGGCCTTGGCCCTTGATCCGAGAGTGATGCTCTTTGATGAACCCACCTCGGCCCTGGACCCCGAGGTCGGGCTGGAAGTCCTGGCCGTCATGAAGGAACTGGCGGCTGAAGGAATGACCATGGTCGTGGTGACGCACGAAATGCAGTTCGCCCGGGACGTGTCTGATCATTTGGTGGTGATGGCAAACGGGTCAATCCTTGAAGAAGGAGACCCTGAACAAATTTTCACCAACCCTGTCCAGGCCCGGACACGTGAGTTCCTCCGCGCCGTCCTGGAGCGCTGAGGCGCCATGGATATCTTCCTGACCATCCTGCAGGGCGTCCCGATGACTATTGGACTGACGGTCGGCGCGCTTGCCATCGGCGCTGTTGGCGGGATTCCGCTGGCTCTGGCCCGCCGCTCCAGCTTCGCGGCCGTTAGCCTCGCAGCCGTCTCCGTGATCGAGGTCCTGCGTGGGATCCCTCCGATCGTGTGGCTGTTCATCATCTACTTTGGACTCGGTACAGCCCTGCCGATGCTTGACCCGATCACATCGGCCATCATTGGTCTGGGCTTGATTTCCTGCGCCTACATGGCTGAAATCTATCGTGGCGGCCTTTCGGCCATTACCCGCGGCCAATGGGAGGCCAGCGAAGCGCTCGGCATGGGGCGGCAGTCCGTGCTGACCTTCATCATCGGCCCCCAGGTCTTGCGCGTCTCAGTACCCGCGGCAGCCAGCTATGCAATAGGGCTCCTCAAGGACTCCTCCGTGGCCTACACCATCGGCGTATCCGAAATTGTGTACTTCGCCAACGACCAGTCGCGCCAGACCTCGGACGCCCTCGGACCGTTCTTCCTTGCCGCACTGGTGTACGTCATGATGACCATTCCCTGCGCGTGGGCCACCCGCGCCCTTGATGCCCGACTCCGGATGCGAGTAGCCCGATGAATTTCTTTAGTGACTGGCCTGCTTTCCTTCCAGGGCTCCTGGCCGGCCTTGGAGTCAGCGCCCAGGTTGCCGTGTTGAGCCTGCTAATCGGCATTCCCGGCGGCCTCCTGCTGGCTGTCGGGGCCAGCAGCAGGAAAAAGGCTGTCCGGATGCTGATCATCGGCGTTGTCGAGATCGGCCGTGGAACTCCAGCCCTGGTGGTCCTGCAGATCTTCTACTTCGGGCTTCCCGCCAGTGGGCTCACCCTGTCGTCAATGGCGGCCAGCGTTGTTGCACTGGCTGCCACCACGGCGGCCTATACCAGTGAGATCCTGCGCGGCGGGCTCCAGGCCGTACCTCCGGGCGAGGTCGAAGCGGCCGGGGCATTGGGCATGAGCCGCCAGGATACGCTGCGGTTCATCGTCATACCGCAGGGACTGAGGATCGCGATTCCGTCCCTGATCGGCTTCGCCATCCTGATATTCCAGGCCACATCCCTCGCGTACACCGTCGCCCTGCCAGAACTGCTGAGCCAGGCGTACTCAATCGGCTCCTCGACCTTCAACTACCTCAGCGTGCTGGTTCTGGCAGGCCTGATGTACGCAGCCGTTACCATCCCGGCCAGCTGGCTCACCTCCCGGGCCGAAAAGCGCCTGGCCCGGCACCTCTAAATCCCCACCCCAAGGAGAAACATGAAAACCCAGAAAGCCGCACTCTTTACTGCTCTGGCTTTTGCCGCCGCTGCTCTTTCAGGCTGCGGGGGAGCTGCCAGCAGTGCCCCGAGCACTGACTGCAAGCCCGCCCACGACTTCCCGACCGTGGCCGAGGGGAAGCTGTCAGTGGTCCTGTATGACCTGCCCCCGTTCTCCAAGCTCGAGGGCAACAAGCTGGCAGGTGTCGACGGTGACATCGTCAATGCCATCGCCGAAATGGAGTGCCTGACAGTGTCAGCAAAGTCGGTCGCCACAGCAGCGAATATTCCTACCGTGCAGGCCGGCCGCGCAGACCTGTCCATTGCCGCGTGGTACCGCACTGCGTCCCGAGCCGAAATCGTCGGCCTCACTGAGCCGATTTACACTGACCAGATGGCCATCATCTCCAAGGACGGTCTCGACGATGCAGAGCTGCTCAAGGGCAAAACCGTTGGCACTGTGGACGGATACCTGTGGGTCGATGACATGAAGAAACTCCTCGGGGATTCGCTGAAGGTGTACCCGACCACGCTGAACATGAACCAGGACCTTGAGGCGGGCCGCATCGATATTGGCATCGACAGCTACGGCTCAGCCCAGTTCAACAAAAAGGGTGACTTCCAGGTCTCTGTGATCAAGCCCCACGCCGCCGTTGCCGCATCCAAGGAAGCGGCACAGATTGCTATCCCCGTACCGAAGCAGAACGCGGAACTGCTCGCGGCGTTGAACGCCGACCTTCAGACGCTCAGGGACAACGGCAAACTCGCGGAGATCCTGAAGGCCAACGGCCTGGACGTATCAGCGGCCGACACGGGCGAAGCACGTCTCATCAGCTAGGCCCGGAACAACAAAGTAGGCGGCGGTCCCCGAGGGGACCGCCGCTTTCGTCGTTGCCGCCGTCGGACTACACTCCGCGGCCCGGAGTCAGGATTCCGTGCGGGTCGAACGCGTTTTTGATTCGCTGGTGCGCTGCGCGGGTGGCCGGGTCGAGTTGCTTGCTGACGGAAGCGAATTTGAGGGATCCCACGCCGTGTTCCCCGCTGATGGTCCCGCCCAGTTGAAGTGCCTGATCTGTGATGAGGTCAAGGATCCGTTCTGCTTCCGCGTAGGCTCCAGCAGATTCGTTCTCGATCACAACGGACGGGTGGAGATTGCCGTCGCCTGCGTGGGCAAATGTCGGTATGGCCACGTTCTCGTCTGCGCTGATCTTCTCGAGTGCCTCGAACATGTCCGCCAGCCGGGCGATCGGGACGGCGACGTCGCAGGACGCGCGCAGGCCCCTGGCATCGAGTGCCTTACCGGAGACACGGCGCGCCTCCAAGAGCACGTCGCCCTCCGCCTGTTCCACGTCGCTCGCCCCTGCCTCCTTGCAGAGCCGTGAAGCCACCGTCGCGTCGGCTTCGGACGCCGGGGAGATGAACTGGCCCACCAGGATTGCAGCACCGTCTGTGGACATCCCCGTGGGGTGGTACTTCTCGACGATCTCCAGGCTGGCCCGGTCCATGAGCTCAAGGACATCGGGGACGATGGAGCTGTTCATGATTGCTGTGACTGCCCTGCCCGCGCTGGCCGCGGAAGGGAATGTGGCGCGGAAGGTGACGGCTGTGCCGGTGGGACGGGGTTTGAGCCTGAGGGTCGCCTCGGTGACGATCCCGAGGGTGCCTTCGGAGCCAACGAACAGGCTGGTCAGATCGTAGCCCACCACGTTTTTGCGGGTCTTGGAGCCCGTGCGGATGATTTCGCCTTCGGCGAGTACCACTTCCAGTCCTGCCACACTGTCGGTGGTGACACCGTACTTAACACAGCGCAGTCCGCCGGCGTTGGTGGCGATGTTCCCGCCGATCGTGGACTGGCGGTAGCTGGCAGGGTCCGGCGCGTACATCAGGCCGTATTCAGCGGCAGCAGCGTCGATGTCTGCAGTGACGACGCCGGCCTGGACCTCTATGAGCCTGTTGCCGGGATCGATGCTGAGGATGGCGTCCATTTCCGCGAGCGAAATGACCAAGCCTCCAGGGTAGGCGACGGCGCCACCGGCCAGGCCGGTCCCGGCGCCGCGGACGGACACCGGCACGTTGTTCCGTGCGGCCCACCGTACCCCGGCCGCCACCTCCTTGGTGGTCCGGGCCGCCAGGACGGCCAAGGGCAGTCCTTGGGGAATGGCTCGGGAGGCGTCGGAACTGTAGCGAAGCAGTTCGTCCGCGCCGGTAAGGATCCGGCCTTGCAGCCCTTCTGTCAGTTCCTGTGTTGTCATCATGGTGGTCTTCCTGTGGTTAGCGGGGATTGCCCCGGGGATTCTTGGGAAAGAGATGCGGCGGCCACCTGGAGGTGGCCGCCGCATGCCCGGGCTTAGTCGGTTTCCGGGCCTGTGCAGTAATAGCAGTCGTGGGTGCAGTCCGATGGGTCCCGCAACGCCTCCTGCTTGGAAGGCGGTTGTTGATCAGTGGGGCCGTTCATCGGCTCTCCCTTCCCGCCGCACCCGCGGCGTCCTTTAGAGGAACTTGACGCCCTGTGCGAGCGGCAGTTCGCCCGAGAAGTTGACCGTGTTGGTGGCTTGGCGCATGTAAACCTTCCAGGAATCGGAGCCGGATTCCCGGCCGCCGCCGGTTTCCTTTTCACCGCCAAAGGCACCGCCAATTTCCGCGCCGGACGTGCCGATGTTGACGTTGGCGATGCCGCAGTCGGAGCCGCTTGCCGAGAGGAACGTTTCGGCTTCGGTCTGGTCCTGGGTGAAGATTGCCGAGGACAGGCCCTGCGGGACGCTGTTGTGGATCTCGATGGCCTCTTCCAGGGTGTCGTAGGTCATGACGTAAAGGATCGGCGCGAAGGTCTCGTCGTGGACGACGGCGGTCTGGGCGGGCATGCGGACGACAGCCGGCTGGACGTAGTAGGCCTCCGGCGCGTCCTCGGCGAGCACGCGGTCACCGCCGTAGATGACCTCGCCGCCTTCCGCGACGGCCTGGATGAGCGCATTCTGCTGTGCCTGGAAGCTGTTGGCGTTGATTAGCGGCCCAACCAGGGTTCCCTCTTCGGTGGGGCTGCCGATGCTCAGGGTGCGGTAGGCATCCACAATCCGGCTGACCAGGGCATCGGCGATCGAGGAGTGAACAATGAGCCGCCGAAGGGACGTGCAGCGCTGGCCGGCGGTGCCCGCAGCGGCGAAGACGATGCCCCGGAGGGCAAGGTCCAGGTCTGCGGACGGGGCGACGATCGCGCCGTTGTTACCGCCGAGCTCCAGGAGTGCACGGCCGAAACGCTTGGCGATCACTGGCGCGATTTCCTGCCCCATGCGGACCGAGCCGGTGGCTGAGACCAAAGCAATCCGGGGGTCTTCGACCAGTTTCTGGCCGCCGACGCGGTCAGTCAGGAGCAGGTGGTGGATGCCTTCGGGCGCTCCAACGTCCTTGACGGCACGGGCGAGGAGGGTGTCGACTGCGAGGGCGGAGAGGCGGGTAGCGTCGGCAGGCTTCCAGACGACGGTATCGCCGGCAACCAGGGCAAGGGCGGTGTTCCAGGCATAAACGGCTACCGGGAAGTTGAAGGCTGAGATGATGCCGACGACGCCGAGCGGGTGCCAGGTTTCTGCCAGCCGGTGGCCGGGGCGTTCGGACGGCATGGTTTTGCCGTACAGCTGGCGGGACTGGCCGACGGCAAGGTCTGCGATGTCGATCATTTCCTGGACTTCGCCCAGCGCTTCGGAACGGATCTTGCCGACCTCGGCAGTGATGAGGGTGGCGACGTCTTCCTTGTGTTCGGTCAGCAGCTGGCCCCAGCGCTTCACCAGTGCGCCGCGGACCGGTGCGGGAACGTTGCGCCAGGTTTTGAAGGCTTCGGTGGCCTGCACAATCGCCGCTTCGATCTCTTCGTCGTTGTGGACCTTGGTGTGGAGGATTACTTCTCCGGTGACGGGTGTGCGGGTTTCACGTGTCCCGTCAAGCGATGCAGGATCGACGCCGATGGACCGGAGGCTGGTGAGAACCTCTTCAGTGATTTGTGCGGTTGCGGGGATGGTGGAGGTGATGGCGGTCATGATGGCCCTTCTTTCGAGGTTTAGGCTTTGGAAGTTGCGGCGGGAAGGTCGGTGATGGTGATGCCGAGCTGGCGACCGACTGCCTCGATTGAGGCGGTCTGCTGTGCTGAGTACAGTTCATTGGGATCGAAGATCCTGGTTCCGAGCACCTCGGAGAGCCGGTCGATGTCGTATGGAGTGCCCAGCTGCTGGTCGTCGCGTGAGCCGTCGTCTGTAAGGTTGGACTGGAAGATTCCTGCGGCCGACCGGGGCAGGAAGTCTTCGTAGACGATGGGTTCCGGAACAAGGACCCCGTTCTCCACCAGTTCGCGCAGCGAGGCTGTTTGCGTTTGAGGAACCTGTCCGGCGTTGGCCACCCTGTAGGTGAAATACGCCAGTCCCCGGAGGGCAAGTTCCTGTTCTGTTGCTGGAAGGTTTTTCCGCCAGACCTGTGTGGCCACTTCTACCCGCGTGGTGCCGGCCGGGCTTGCGGCCAACCAGTTATCGACTTCCGCGACCATCTTGTCGTAGAGGTCCCGACCGTGCTCAGTGAGGGCGATTCCGCGTTGTTCCACTTCCCCGAACCGGACGCGGAGGGTCCCCGGGCGGACCTCACCGTCCTGATGGCGGAAGCTACGTTCCTCGGCGAGGGCGCGGAAAGACGTCTGGCGGAGCAGGACGTCGGGGCCTTCCCAGTTCGGGGGTCCCTGGATTTCGTCGATCATCGCGATTCCGCGGGCCTCCATGCGGGCATACAGGTCATCGATGTCCAGCACGCGCGGGGTCAGATGGTTGATATGGGTAGACGGCACGCCGCCGATATCCGCAGCCACGGCCGAGATCCGTTCGAGCTTGAAGTACCAGTCGTGGTCAACCGGTTCCTGTGACAGTTCGAAGGCTGCGGTGGCCAGGTCCAGGAAGCGGGCAGCTTCGTCCGGTACCAGATCCTTTTCTTTGCTGGCCTTATCGGCTAGAGCGAGAAGTTCCTCGGTGAACAAAGTTCGTGCCCCGATGAAGGACTCGAGTTGCTTCTCTGTTTCTGCGTCGAAAAAACGGCGGTCGTCGTGGGCAAGCATGGAAGTGAAGACGCGGAACGGATTCCTGGCCAGTTCACCGGGATCGATCGGGCGGAAGGCGGTGGATACCACGGGAACTGAGCTCTTGGAAGCATCACGGAGGTCATAGAATCCCACCGGATACATGCCGAAGCCCGCGAAAACACGGGCAACCTGGGCCAGTTCCCGGGCTGAACCCACACGGATGGCCCCGTGGCGTTCAGCCGTAACGCGCTGGATGCTGCCGAGCCGCTCGGCGTCGTCCCCATTTTTGCGAATGAAATCCTCATTAACCTCCCGGGAAACGTCAACGAGGGTGTTGTAGGCGGGAACCTCGTTCCCATAAAGCGTGGCCAGGCGGAGGGCGAACTCGGCCCGCAGTTCCCATAGCTGAAGCTTCGTTGTCATTGGCATGGGTTTGTCCCTTTCTGGTGCGGTCTTTGTGACGGCGGAAGCGCTGCGCCCGCCCGTGGTTCAGATGATGTGGACTTCCCTGACCTGGGAAAGTTCACCAGCGAAACGCGTCGCGCTGAACTGTTCGGGGTCCATAAAGGACTCCCGGCCCAGATACATGTCCCTGACCAGTTCCCCTACAGCAGGTCCCTGGAGGAAACCGTGACCGGAAAATCCGGTGGCGTACATGAAACCCTCGACAGTGTCTGATGAGCCGATCATTGCGTTGTGGTCCGGGGTGTTTTCATAAAGTCCCGCCCAGCCGACGTCCAACTCCTGATTTGCCAGTGACGGCGCCACAATTTCCGCCGCTCGGTTGAAGGCCGGCAGCCACTGGTAGTCAAATTCCCGGCAAAAGCCCGGTTCCTGGTCCTGGTTTGAAATGCCCAGGAGCATCCCGTTCAGGTAATTGTGGAAGTACAGGGTTGTTGACAGGTCAAGCGTGAACGGCACCGTCGGCAAAGGCTTGGACATCTGTGGCGTCATGCCGATCTGGCGGCGGACAGGTTCGATCGGCAGATGGACACCGGCCATCGCCCCGAGCCTTGTTGACCAGGCGCCCGCCGTGCAGATAACAGTGGAGGTACGGATCGATCCCCGGTTGGTATGAACCGCCCGGACCGCACCGCCGGTAGCGTCGATGTCCAGGACTTCCGTTTCCTGGCAGATGGTGACGCCCAGTTCCTGCGCAGCTTCGGCGTAGGCCTGAACTACTTTGGAAGGCTGGGCGAAACCGTCCCGTGGTGAGTAGGACGCCGCCAGGAGTGGGGCCGGGTCGAGGAAAGGGTTGATCCGGTGTGCCTCCTCGGGTGAGACCATTCTGCTGGAGCCGCCAAGCCGGTTCTGGATCTGAGTGCTGTCCTCAACCTCCAAAAGCTCTCCTTCGTTCCGGCACAGGAAGAGATATCCCACCTGTCGCAGACCGATGTCAGTCCGGAACTTCTCATTGAACCGCTCATAGGCTTCCAGGCTGCGCTGCCCAAGCCTGATGTTTCCGGGATCAGAGAACGTGGCACGGACTCCGCCCAACGGCTTGGCAGAAGATCCAGAGCCAAGGACGTTCCGCTCAATCAGGACAATGTCCTTTACGCCGGCCTCGGCCAAATGATAGGCAATGCTGGCTCCCATGATGCCCCCACCGAGGATGACCACGTCCCCAGCGACAGGCAAAGCCCGGGCTGGCGTCGTCGCGAGCCTAACTACGTTATCCACATGTTTGGTTTGCAATGGGTTCCTTCCAACAAGTCCGTCTGGATCAAGCTTCGGACTACCCAAACCTTTAGGTCAATCGATAAATTCTCTCGAATTTATATAGAATTGCTATATGAAGTGGACTTTCGAGCAGCTCAAAACTTTTAAGGTGGTTGCGGACCGGGGGACGATGACTGCTGCCGCCGAAGCTTTAGGGTTTACCCCGGGTGCAGTGTCACAACAGATGGCGGCATTGCAGGCCGCACTTCCACGGCCAATCTTTGCCCGGGACGGACGTCGGGTCGCCCTTACCGATGCGGGCGTGACCCTGCTGCATCACGCCACAGCCCTTCTTGAGGACGAACGGAAGGCCGCAGCTGCCCTCAGCGGCCCTCAATCGGACCAAAGGTCCGTGGTCGCAGTGGGCGTCTTCGGATCTGCCGCCGCATCGGCTATGCAGCCTGCAATCGAGTACCTGCGTGCAGCCGCCCCACATGTCGCCATCCAGGCGGTGGAAGTGGACGTCGAACACATGCCGCAGGCGATCCTGTCCGATCAGATAGAGATCGCCCTGGGACTCAACTACGACGATGCCCCACAACCCCCGGTACGGGGAGTGGTTACAAAAGTGCTTTGTCGAGAGCCGTTCCTGATGGTGCTTCCGCCAGCCGCTGATCGATTCACGGATGATGAACGGGCCTTGGTGGAATACGCCAACGCAACCGACTGGGTCCTGCCACCGATTGAAACGTATTACGGCAGGGCCTGCCGCTTTGCATGCGCACGAGCAGGTATTGAGCCGCGGGTCCAGCACACGGTCACCGACACGGCCGTGTCCATTTCACTGGCCGAATCCGGAGTGGGCATCACCCTCGCAACCACCCTAATGATGGGCCTGCGACCCACGAAAAGCCCCATTGCGACACTTCCAGGCAACTCGCATCGCAGCATCGTAGCCATCGCTCGTTCTGCTGCGCTCGAAAAGGACAGCGTACGAGCCGTCCGCGACGCCCTCACACAGGCGTTCTCACCACTGGCCCTATAGACCACATATGCAGCCACGCCTTGGGGGGAGATCCTATTCAAAGAGGGCGTTGTCTGTTCGTGGGCTTAGGCAAAGGAGCTGGCGGGCTCTATGCCGGCGATGACAGCGTCCATGGTGGGCTCCAGACCCCTTTGCCTCGGCCGTGTTGTCCGCCCATGGGGTACAGGAACGTGTCGGGATGCGTTGATGCGTCAAATACAGCAAGGCGGGCGTTGGTCGTCCTTAGGCGACACGCACGCGGGCGAAGAGTTCGCGTATTGCTTCCGCAGCCAACCTGATTCCTTTAGCATCGGGACGGGTGTCTGAAACCGAGCCCTCCACCGTTGCTGAAGGAATTTGTAGTAACCGTAGCAATTGAGTTTCCTCTTCCTTGAACTTATCTCCTAGGGCGAGGAGGCCGTCGCAGCGGTTCTCGACCTTCGCTGTTTTCAGAAACAGTTCAAGGCTGTTATTGAAGTCATTCAGATTAAAGAGTGCGAGACCGTAGTCGCGTCTATTCAGTTCCCGGGAGGCTTCTTGGACCGCCTGCCAGTTGAATAGGTCATTTCCGGGGGTTGCGAGGATTCCGATAATCCCCGTTCGGCCAGTCGCAAGTCTCGATGCAGTTGGTGAAATCACGTATCCGAGCTGGCCGGCCACGGCAAGGACCTTTTTGGCGTGTTTCGAGGGAAACAGGGGGTAGGTTCCTCAGCGCCCGAGAGACCGTAGCGGTGGAGACGTTTGCAGCGTGAGCGACGTCGGAAATGCCGACCTTCACACTGTTGCGGCGTTGCTGGGCAAATTCTGAAGTACTGTCCTGCATCCTCTTATTGCCTCTTGCCCACCTTTAGGTTCATTACCGGCATCTCTGCTGAAGCCCTGCACGGCGTGGACTTCACTGGATAAATGCTCGATGGACGGATTTGGCAAGCTGAAGAGGCGACGATTGCATGATGGGCATCGCCGCCTCTTGAGCTCAAGCTATCGTCGTGGCGATTTTTGGCTAGTCATCCAGACGGTGGTGGCGGGCGGCAAGGTGCCGTCCTGGGGCAGAGGGTTATTTGACAGGATCACTTGCCCGGCGGGAAGTGGTGCTGGCGTATCGCCGAAGTTGGTGATGCTGTGCCATTCTCCGGGACGGACAAAGTGAAGGACCTGCGGGTTTGCTTCCTCGATCCAGCGCAGTTCCTCTGGGCCCTGCAGAATCCTGCGGAGCGAAAGAGCTTTCCGGTAGAGATTCAGGGTGGATTCCTGGTCTGCTTCCTGCAATTCTGCGGCGACCTCGGTGAACCACTGCGGTTGAGGCAGGTGCGGGTCCGTGGTGCTGAAGCCGAAGGAGGTGTCGTCGGCGCTCCACGGGAGTGGGACGCGGCAACCGTCCCGTCCGATATCCACTCCGGGGTTGCGGAAGAATGCGGGGTCCTGTCGGTGCGTGTCGGGGATTTCGGCAACTTCATGCAGCCCGAGTTCCTCGCCTTGGTAGAGGTAGGCGGAACCGGGAAGCGCCATCATCAGCAATGTGGCGGCTTTTGCGCGGGTGAGTCCAAGCTCCCGGTTTAGTTGGTGCTCGGGTGCGCCGGCCAGGAGCCAGGCTTTGCCATCTCGTGCCCCGCCTGCCATTGGCGCGCCGGTTTCCGTGACGGTGATTTCCGGACTTGCCGGTTCCTCCAGGAGCCCGTAACGAGTGGGGTGACGCACCACGTCGTGGTTGGAGAACACCCAGGTGGAGGAGGCCCCTGTTGCGCTGGATTCATCGAGGTTCTTAGTGATGGATGAGCGGAACTCGCTTGCGTTGAAGTCCGCCGTTAGAAGGTCGAAGTTGAAGGCTTGCCCGAGGCCTTCGGAACTGGCGTAGCGGGCTCTGCGGGAGGGGTGGACCCATGCTTCGGCTACGGCCATCCGCGGTGGGTCGTATTCGTTGAATACCTGCCGCCATTGGGCGTAGATGTCGTGGACCTCGTCGCGGTCCCAGAACAGGTGCTGCCCGTGTTCTGAGGCCATTCCCGGCATTTCTATTTCCGGGGGCAGGGTCTCGGGCAGGTGCTTGGTGAGGCCATGGGCCACGTCGACCCGGAAGCCATCGACGCCGCGGTCCGCCCAGAACCGGAGGGTGGTCAGGAAGTCCTTCCGGACTTCCTCGTTTTCCCAGTTGAAGTCGGGTTGCTCCTTGGCGAACAGGTGGAGGTACCACTGCCCGGGAGTCCCGTCCGGCTCGGTAATGCGTTCCCAGGCGGAGCCGCCGAAGATGGACTGCCAGTCCGAGGGCGGTTCGTTTCCGTCTTGCCCCAGCCCGTTCCGGAAGATGTAACGGTCCCGGGCTGGGGAACCGGCGGGGGAGGCCAGGGCCTCACGGAACCATTCGTGACGGTCAGAGGAATGGTTGGGGACGATGTCGACAATTAGTTTGATGCCGGCATCGTGCAGCGCCGCTGTCATCGCGTCAAAGTCAGCCAGCGTTCCCAGGCGGGGGTCCACGTTGCGGTAGTCGTCGACGTCGTAGCCTCCGTCGGCCAGCGCGGAGGGGTAGAAGGGGCTAAGCCATACTGCATCGATGCCCAGGTTCTTCAGGTAAGGGACCTTTGCCGTGATGCCGGGCAGGTCTCCGAGTCCGTCCCCGTTGGTGTCGTAGAAGCTGCGCGGGTATATCTGATAGACGGATGCCTGGCGCCACCAGTCATGGGCGGAGGAGGGTTCGAGGGTCTTCGAACGTGAATGGGAAGGGGCAGTCATTGGTGGTTCCTTTCGAATTCGTCAAAAAACTTTGGGTGGTAGTGCGGCGGGGCCGCCCGGCGTAGTTGTGCCGTATCGAGGTGCGGTCACTTGGTGGGCATGGAACTAGGCCGCCAGGCAGCCCTTTTGCGGGACCTACCGTCAGGATGAGGGGCTCGTGGCCGTGTCACAGCGCCATATGGCAATGGCGGGTCCCTCGTTGGGCAGGGTGATCATGTCGTGGGCATCTGCGTGGAGGTCGGAAGTTCCTGCGAGGCCGCGAAGATGAGTGCCGATGACACCGGGGGGCAGGGTGATGGCGGTGTGGTCGGCGCGGGCTGCGTGGACCAGGACCGTTTCGTTGGCTGACTCGCGAAGGAAGGTGAAGGCATTGTCGGCAATTGTCAGCCAGCGCAGTCCTCCCTCCCGTAGGGCTTCCGACTGGTTCCTGGTTTGGAAAAGAGCGCGTGTGATGGCCAGCCGGTCATGGTCCCATTCGTCGGGATTGTCCCAGGGGAAGGGGCGGCGGCCGTCTTCACCGTTCACGCCCTCTTGCCCGATCTCATCCCCCGCCCACAACATAGGGATCCCCGGCATGGTGGCCAACAGTCCAAAAGCCACCGTTACCAGGCGCGGGTCGCCGAGCATGGTGCTGATCCGGAAGGTGTCGTGGGAACCGACAAGGTTGAGGGCATGCTTGGTAGCGCGCCAGGGTACGGCTGCGGCGAAGTCCCGCATTGACCCGACGATGTCTGTCCCGGTGAGCCGCGGAATGGCAACAAACGGCCCCGGCTCGAACGGAACGGGCGCTGCTGGTTTCAGCCATTGCCACACCGGGCGGGTAAAGCCGGCGTAATTCATCACTCCGTGCCAGCCATCGACCTGTAAGTCCTGTGATGCGTCGTGGCTGTGTTCGGCCAGCAGCAGCGCTTCCGGATCGGCTTGGGCCATGGTTCGGCGCAGCGTGGTGGAGACCATGTGATTCAGGTCGGTAGTGCCGTGCCGTCCTGTCATATTGGCGACGTCGATGCGCCACCCGTCGAATCCGTCTGGCCCCAGCCAGCGGGCCACGACGGAGTCCTTGCCCTCGTAGAGACGTCGGCGCAATTCGGGATTAGCGTGGTTGAACTTGGGAAGGGACTTGTGCCCGAACCAGCACACATACTCATCAGGATGGCTGGTAAACAGGAAGAATCCGGCTTCGACGCTGTCCGGGTCTGCAATCGCGGTTTTGAACCATTCGTGGGCGTCCCCGCAGTGATTCGTCGTCAGGTCACCCAGCAGACGCATGCCACGGCCATGCAAGGCATCGGAGAGGCGGCGCAGAGCTGAATCTCCGCCAAGCAGCGGATCCACCTGCTCGAAACTGGACGCGTCGTAGCGGTGGTTTGAACAAGCCGGGAATATCGGTGTCAGATAGACGGTGTCGGCGCCCAAAGAGGCAATGTGCTCGAGGCGGGCGGTGATTCCGTCGAGGTCTCCGCCGAAGTACTGATAGGGGGTCTCGGGTCCTCGTCCTATTACCTTGTTTCCCCAGTCCTCCGGGATGGCCCAATCCGGTGCGGGCCGGTCGATCGATTTTGCAAACCGGTCAGGGAAAATTTGGTAGAGAACGGCGCCGCTTGCCCAGGGGGGTGGCGGGGAGTAGGCAGTGAGGCGAAAGTCGGAGGCGTCCGTGACGTCACGGGTGTGCAGGCCGGTCCCGTTGAACCACTGATAACCGCCCGGTAATCCGTCCAGCAGCCACCGGTAGTTCACCACCGGGTTCTCCATCGAGAAGCCAGCCTTGAGCCAAAACTCATGCTCATCTTGCCGGTCTATGCTCGTCTCGAGCAGGGCCTGTTCGCCGTCGATCCACACGCGCAGCAGCGCCTTCGTTACGCCACTGGCACGGGGAACCCGAAGAAACACGGTGACTGCTTCCCCCAATTCCGGATTGGGATTGGAAACATATATCGCGGAACCATCATGATGTGGCTGGTCCCATAGCTGCATGGCGCTCATCCCTTAACCGCCCCGGCGGTGAGTCCTCCGGTGATGTACTTTTGCAGGAACTGGAACAGCAGAACCACGGGCAGGCTGGTGAGCAGGGCACCTGCGGCGAAGACGCCGAGGTTGCCCGACCGGTCCGCATCGATGGTGGCGTACAGGCCGACAGCCAGGGTCTTGACGTCGTTATCGGTGAGGAAGATCGATGCCAGGACAAATTCGCCAAGCACACCGATGAACGACAACAGACCGGTGACTGCCAGGATCGGGGTTATCAGCGGAAAGATGACACGGAAGAACACGGTGGCGTGGCCCGCTCCGTCCATGATCGCTGCCTCGTCCAGTTCTTTCGGCACCGAGTCGAAGAATCCCTTGATTAGCCATACCTGCGAGAGCGCTCCGCCCATGAGCAGAAGTCCGTAGCCCAGGAGCGTGTTCAGGCCCAGCTGGGGAATGACCTCACCGATGGCGGTGAACATCAGGTACAGCGCCACGACTGCGAGGAACTGGGGGAACATCTGGATGAGGAGAAGGCTGAGCAGGCCAATGCGCCGGCCGTTGAAGCGGAAGCGTGAAAAGGCGTAGGCGGCCAGGGCGCTGCACAGAATCTGCCCAAGGGTGACGACTGTACTGATGATCAGTGTGTTGGCGAACCAGCGGAGGTACGGCCGGTTGGGGTCTGTGAAGAGGGCTTGGAAGTGCACAAAGCTCACTTCACGGGGGATCAGGCTGGTGGACGCCACCGTGCCCAGAGGGTTCAGTGCTGCCGAGACAATGAACAACACGGGGAACAGTGCGATGAACACCGCAGCGATGGCTACGAGGTGACGCCAGCCTACTTCGGCAAACCATCGGGTCCTGTTATGGCGTCGCCGGGATTGTGGGGTGCGCTGTGGCTCCTGCATTGGTACCTCAGCCAGACGTGTCGGAGTAGACGACATCAGTTCACCTCTTCCAGGGCGCGGGTAAAACGGAATTGAATTGCGGCGATGATGCCGGTTAGGACGAACAGCAGCACTGATACGGCCGCGGCGAAGCCGAGCTGTGCGCCCTGCCCGCCGAAGGCCAGGCGGTAGGTGTAGCTGATAAGGATGTCAGTTGCTCCCGCTGTCGGGTTCGCGGGGTCGAACGGTCCGCCTTCTGTCAACAGATAGATCGCATTGAAGTTGTTGAAATTGAACGCGAATGTTGACACGAGCAACGGGGCGACCGTGACCAGGAGCAGCGGGAAGGTGATCTTTCTAAAGCCCAGGAACCCGCTGGCGCCATCGATGCGTGATGCTTCCTTGAGATCAGCGGGGATGGCCTGCAGGGCTCCGGTGCAGACCAGGAACATATAAGGAAAACCCATCCAGAAGTTGGTCAGCAGGATTGCTGCCTTGGCCAGAATGGGGTCACCCAGCCAGTTCAGGTCCAAGCCCAGGGAGTTGTTGATCAGGCCGAAATCTTTGTTCCAGAAGCTGGACCAGACCAGCAGGGCGATAAATCCCGGGATTGCGTAGGGGAGGATGAGGATTGCCCGGTAGAAGCGCTGGCCCTTGATCCGTGGATCGTTCAGTGCGGTGGCCAGCCCCAGTCCCAGCAGGAAGGTTCCTGCCACCGAGACTGTTGCGAAGATGAAGGTCCAGGCGAATATCTGCAGGAAATCGGAGCTGATTCTGGTGTCTGTGAAGACGCGCTGATAGTTGGCGAATCCGACGTTAGCGAGCCAGGACTGATCCGAGAGGCGCTTTCCTTCCGGGTCGACGAAGTACTCCCTGTCGCCATGCTGGACGGGTGTGTAGTCGACGCCGGTTGCCGTGTTGGTGATCACGTCGCGCGTTTCGTCGTATTTTAGGGGTGAAGCGCCCTCGAACGCTTGGCGGATGCCAAGTTGCCGGATGGCGCCGTCATCAGTCGGCACCACAAAATCCTCGAGCGCGTCGCTGGCGTTGTTGACCTCTTGCGGAGTCAGGAGCTGGTATCCCTCGGCGTCGGTGACGAAACCGCCTGCAACGGTAACGTCTTCTTGTTCAAGCTCCCGAAGACCATCATCCGGGGTGCCAAGGAACACCTTTTCGCTTTCGGGCTCCACGAGCAGAAAAGCGAACGGCCCGGTCGTGGGGTTTCCTTCAGTTGCTACGGAGAGGTTGTAGCGCGGGGAGTCGGGGCTCTGGACAACTGAAGCGCCGATGATTTGGGAGATGGTTTCTTCTTTTGATGTCCTTGTTCCGTCGCCGAAGTTTGTTGTCGACATTTGGAACGTCATGACGATGGGGTACACCAGGAAGATCACCAGAAGGAGTGTGCCGGGCACCAGATACTTGGCCGGCACCCCACGACCAGTGATGTAGGTCAGCACCAGGACGCCGGCGATGACCCACATTGCCGTGAGAAATCCCCACCGGCCTGTAGCGACAAGTGCCGGGGTGAGGGCTGCCGCTGAGCCGACAACGGTACCCAGGGCCAGGATCTTGGCGAGAAGGGCCACCGGATTCGTTGTGCGTTGATGACGGGTGCCGGGTTCGTCTGTTGCAGGTGACGGAGGACGCTGCAGGCGCTTGAGGGTTTTGATCATGGGGTTCTCCTGGAGTTCAATCTGGGCAGCAGGGCCCCTGGGGGCCGAAGGCATGTGCAACGGCCCCCAAGGGCCGTTTCCTACTTGCCGATTGCAGCAGCGATGGTTTCCCCGGCTGCACGCATCGTGCCTTCGGGCTCAGCGCCGCCCACGATCGCCGCATAGGCCTGGCCGAGGGGGGCGAAGACGGCGGCCATTTCGGGAATGGCCGGCATGGGCTGGGCGGACCCTGCAGCGGAGGCAAACGTCTCGATGGCGGGGTACTGTCCTGCGATCTTCTCGCGAACGGTCGTCATCGTCGGCGGCAGCTTCGCGCCTTCAAACATCTGGGTCATTCCCTCTTCGGTGTTCATCGCGTTTTCCACGAACTCGTGAGCGAACGCTTCGTTTTTTCCGTTCGATGCGACGTAAAAGCCCTGAACGCCGGCGAAGGGCTGGGCAGCAGCCTGTCCTTCGAAACCGGGGATGGGTGTTACTTCGAAGGGGATTCCTGCCTTCTCAACCTGGTTGAGGGCCCAAGGACCGGCCACAAGGTAGGGCGCCTTGCCGTCTGCGAACAAGGAGATCGAGTTATCGACGCTGATGGAGCGCTTCAGGACGCCGCTGCCCGCCTCCCCCAGTGCGTGAATCTTTTTAGCAGCCGCGACCGAACCCTCACCGCCGACGCCGAGGTCAGCTGGATCAGGGTCGCCCTGGGCCGTTGCACCGAAGAGGTAGCCGCCCATTGAGGTGTACAAGGGCTGCATGTGATAGGCGTCTCCGCTGTTGCCTTGCGGCAGGCTGAAAGGAACTTCAACCTTCTGGGCGGCTACCGCCTCCTGTCCCTTGGCGAAGGCATCGTCCAAGGTCGCGGGGGCCTCAGGGACGATGCCGGTGTTGCGGAAGAGGCCCAAAGTTTCGATCCCATACGGCAGTGCGTATACCGAGTCGTTGTACGTCACAGCCTCAACAGCTGTTTCGGCGTAACCCTTGAGCTGATCCGGGGCGATCTGCAGTGGATCGATTGCACCGTTCTGGACGAGATTGCCGATCATGTCATGGGCGCCGGTAAACACATCGGGTCCATTGCCTGCAGCGTTTGCTGTCACCAGGGCAGTCTGGAACTCACCCGAGACGACCTGGACAGCTACGCTGATGCCATTGTCAGCGGCAAAATCTTCGGCGAACGCGCGAATCGAATCGGCCTTCAAGTTATCGGTCCAGATCACCAGGTCGGCATCCGCCCGCTCCGGGGCAGCAGTGGACCCCGCCGCAGCAGGCGCCGACGTGGCCGTTTGGTTTGCTTCGTTGGCGTTTCCGCACCCTGTAAGCAGCAGCATCGCGGTAGCAGTAACCGCGAGAGCGCCCTGAATCCTAAGCATCTGTTTCTCCTTTGAAAGAGGGGGCCGCAGCGCGCCTCCATAAGAGAGGGCGGCGGCGCTCGTGACGTGTGTCACCAAAAAGTGTAAGCGTTTCCAATCTCTACGTCTAGTAGCTGACCATGATGCTTCACGCGGGAGATCTCTGGCCCTGAAAAGCCCTTAAATCCGCCTTTTTATCTCGCATTTGTCGATAGAAACGCTTACAATATTTGTAGCTAGAAGTCGGGGACCACGATTTGCATGGGGCTCGTGCAGTTGCGGTGACGACCGAACTGCCTGCTTCCTTCTGTGTAGGAGTCGCAGTTCCACTACCGTGAAAACACACGGGGAGTCACACCGACGGCCCCAACGGCGGACCGTGCGGCTCCAAGATAAGGAAAGATGACCGTGACAGGCATAAAAGAAGTTGCTGCCCGCGCTGGCGTTTCCGTGGGAACCGCTTCCCGTGCGCTCAGTGGCAACGGCTCGGTGGCAGCCGGCACGCGTAAGCGGGTACTGGCTGCAGCCCAGGAGCTCAACTTCGTCCGTTCCTATAATGCGTCCAGCCTGGTGACAGGGCGGAGCCGCATCATTGGCGTTATCGTGCCGTCAGTCGACCGCTGGTATTTTGCCAAAGTGGTGGCAGGAATCGCCGAGGAACTTATCACCGTCGGATACGATCTGGCCCTGTACAACATTTTCGGTGACCGGGACCATCAAGATGCTGTACTCGAGGACTTCCTGATGCGACAGCGTCTGGACGCAGTGGTCCCGGTTTCGCTTGAACTGACGCCCGAAGAGTTGACGCGCATGCTCTCAATTCGCCGCCCCGTAGTGGGCATCGGCGGGCCGATGCCCGGCGTACCCACGATCGGGATGGACCATTTCGCTGCAGGGTCCCTTGCTACCGCACATCTTCTCGGACTAGGCCACGAGCGGATTGCCCATGTGAGTGGGGGTATTGATCCCTACCGGGATTTCAATCTCACCGACCAGCGCCAGGCAGGCTTCGAGAACGAGATGAAACAGGCGGGGGCACCTGTCCGACCAGAGTGGATCATGGCTTCCGACTTCACGCTGCAGGATGCCTACAACAAGGCGCGAAGCCTCCTTGCTATGCCAGAGCGTCCCACCGCTGTCTTTGCCGCCTCCGACGAAATGGCGATCGGCGTGATACTTGCTGCACGCGACCTCGGCTTACAGGTGCCACATGACCTTTCCGTCGTTGGCATAGACGGGCACGAGCTCGGCGAAACCTTCGGCTTGACCACCATCCAGCAGTTCCCCCGGCAACAAGGTCAACAAGCGGCGCAAAAGCTTTTGCAAAAGCTCTCTAAGACGGCAGCGCCCTTCGATGAGGGAAACGAAACCGGGGGCAGTGGCATGCCGACTACAGGGGAGTCCCTACCGCCAGATAACTTCCACGAGCTACTAGACACCAAGTTTCTTGTCCGTCACAGCACAGCCGTTCCACGTCCCAACGCCCGGACCGCTGAAAGATCGTAAAGAATCACGGCCCGAGGCCTCAAGACAAGAGGGCATAAATCAGTGGCAAGGACACCCGTGCCTCGTCCGGGAAAGCTATTCGTTCTTCAACGGCTCCTGCATAACACCGGCACTTCATGCTCACCTACACATCACCACGTGATTCCCCCAAGGATGTTCCTGCTGGTCCGTCCGGAAAGAGGCACAGTGACCACCCATTTTCCTACTGCTGCATTACGCCTGGAAATCACAGGAGCGGAAGCAAAGTCCGTCCGCGCTAGATTGGATGACGCGATCACTCTCGCTGAGAGTATGGCGCGCAAAGAGGGACGCTGCGGCGTCCTGGTTACCCGCCACGACTATGGGCGGTTCAGCGTGACAATTTCTCCGGAAGTCCCCCACGGAACCACCCAAGAAGCCGAGGATTGGGCCCCAGAGACAGGCAGAAGTTCCGTCTAACGGCGGTTCGTGCAAGCCTATTGTCCCCGTTTATGGGCGGCGGCTGCCTACGTTTTAGCGGTGGAGCGGAGAAAAAATTCCCACTGCGCTGCACATTTGTCAGGCTGGGGTGTGCCTTAAGCAGACGAGCTCCCCACCGAGGTGCCTTGCGGCAGTGCCCACTTGGGCCTTGGCATCACTCGTTCCTGCCAGAGCGAACAGACCCCAGCTACTGGGGGCACACGAGTGCCAAGGTCATCACGTCTGTCCTTCATACACGTGGAAAAGGCCTCAGGCCTGTGCGCCGCAGCTTGCTTTGTAATGAAAACCGGTGCGTTCTTCAGTCGCCCAGGCTTGGTAGAAGTCGGCTTTGTCGAAAAGCCGTCGGCCGTCTATGGGGGAGACAACCCAGAGGATTTGGCCGTCGTCAGTGACAGCGTCCACGATTCCGCTGCCCGCGATGGTTCCTTGTTGGCGGATTTCCACGTGGGCTCCACTCAGCGTGCACCAGTCTTCAATGCGTCGGTGTGACGTGTCTGTAATCGCGCTCATGTCAGTACTCGGCTTTCCATGGTTTGCCCACGACGAAGCCCTCGGGGAAGGGGTCGGATGGGTCGAGGACTAGTTGGTTGATGGAGGTAATCCACGCCCGGCCGGAGATGGCGGGAATTACCGCGTCGTAGGATCCCACGGTGGTGGTGGCCTCTATTCGTGCGTCGAACTGGCTGCCGATGATTGATTGGTGCCGGAAGAGTTGCCCGGGCTTGAGTTCACCGCGGGCGTGCAGGAGGGCCAGACGGGCTGATGTGCCGGTGCCGCAGGGGGATCGGTCCAGCCGGCCGGGCGAGACGATCACTGCGTTTGTAGAGCGAAGCATTTCCTCGCCGCCCGGGCCTTCCTCGTGGTTGATGGGCCCGGTAAATGAGGTGTTGGTGATGCCGGGGATCATCGGGTTCACGGGGTGCCGGATGTCCAGTTGCTCGGCCGCGGCCTTCTTGATGCGTTGCCCCAGATCGTAGAGTGCTGCTTCCTGACTCACGTCCAGTGCAACGCCCACCGATGCGGCGTCGACGATGGCGTAGGTCATGCCGCCGTAGGCAATGTCGACGCTGATCTTTCCCAGTCCCGGAACGTCGATTTTTGCGTCCTGATGGTAGACGAAAGCTGGTTGGTTGACGAGTTTTACCCGTTCGACCTTTCTATCGGCGCAGGTTGCTTCGATGCGGATGAGCCCGGCGGGGGATTCGAGAACCAGTCGGGTGACCGGCTCGGTCATCGGCAGCATTCCGGTTTCCAGGAGCACTGTGGCCACGCACATGGTGTTGGAGCCGGACATGGCGGGGTATTCGGTGGACTCGAGGATGATGTAGCCGAAGTCGGCGTCCGGGTTGTTGGAGGGCAGGACGACGTTCGCGTTATGCCACACGGCCCCACGCGGTTCGCAGAGCAGCAGTTTCCGCAGGTGATCAAGGTGCCTCGAGAAGTGGACCATCTTGTCGAACATCGTCTCGCCTGGGACTGGGCCGACACCACCGACGACCACTTTGCCGGACTCGCCTTCGGCGTGGGCGTCGACCACGTTGAGCATGCGGCTGAATCTCATGGTCTTCCTTTCAGAGTGTTCTACGGACAAACGAGGGTGGTCAGCGGACGTAGTCGGCACCGGTGATGTCGATGGTGGCGCCGGTGGTGTGCCTGGACCGGCCCGACGCCAGGAAAGCGATCATCTCGGCGATGTCCCCCGGTGGCGTGACCTCGCCCAGCGGGAGCGTTTGGAGCATAGGGTCGTCCGGGGAGATGTGCGCGGAGATATCAGTCGCTACCCATCCGGGAGCCACAGCGTACGCAAGGATATTTTCCTTACCGTAGCCCCGTGCGATGCCCTTGGTGAGGGCCAGCAGTCCACCCTTTGCGGCACCGTATGCGAGGTGTCCGGCGTCGTCACCCCGGTGCGCCGAGCGGCTGGTGACGTTGACGATGATCCCGCCGCCGCGCTCCCGGAATTCAAGGATCGCTTGCCGGCACAGGTCGGCCGGAGCCAACAGGTTCAGCTCGTAGTTGGCCTGCCAGCCGTGCTGCCACGCGCTGGTGTCGTCAATCTCGGACGCCAGCCAGGCGCCTGCGTTGTTAACCAGCGCATCGACGCCGCCGCACCAGTTGATGGCCTCGGTCCAGACCCGCAGGCGCTGTGCCGGATCCCGGAGGTCGCCCTGGACGAGCTTTATGCGTTCGCCTAGCCTGTCGGCCGTGGCCTGGGCGGAGTCTTTGTCGTTGCCGTAGTGCAGGATCACGTGCGCACCTTCGCGGTGCAGCACCTCCGTCGTCGCCCTGCCGATGCCGCGGGAGGCGCCGGTGACCAAGACCGTCTTCCCGGCCACCATTCCGGCGCTCATGCGACGGCCTGAGCGCCGGTAATTTCAATGACGGCCCCGCAGATGTAAGGCGCTTCGTCCGAGGCGAGGAACGCCACGAGTGCGGCGACTTCTTCCGGCTTGCCGATGCGCCCGAAGGGAACCAGCGCGTCGAGGTCGGCGACGGTGCGGCCGCTGCGTGCCAGCCCGGCTTCGAGCATGGGGGTGCGAACTTCGCCGGGTGCGACGGCGTTGACCCTGATGTTGTGCGGGGCGTAGTCGCGGGCCAGGTTCTTGGTGAAAGCGACGACGGCGGCCTTGGAGACGTTGTAGGCGATATGCCCTGGTGCCGGGTAGAGGCCCCATTGCGATGCTGTATTCACGATCGCGCCGCCACCCGCCTCAATCATGTGCGGCAGTGCCGCGCGGCAGAGATGGAAGAGCGAGTCCACGTTCACCTCGAAGGACAGCTTCCAGTCCTCATGGCTGAGGGCTAGCAGGTCCCCGCGTCGGTTGATGCCTGCGTTGTTGACCAGGACATCGAGGTGGCCGCTACTACCCACTATGTACCGGACTGCAGCCTCTGAAGCGTCTGAATCCAGCAGGTCGAAGACCAGCGGTTCAGCGGACCACCTCTCACCGAGGATGGAATCGGCCACTTCCTTCGCCGCAGTTTCATTGGCATCGGCCACAAAAACGTGTGCACCTTCAGCGGCCAGCCGGCGGCTGATGGCGGAACCAATTCCGCCACCAGCCCCGGTGACCAAGGCTGTTTTGCCGTGGAAGCGGGAGGTGAGTCCCGTGGTGGTCATTCCCTAGCTTTCCAGCGAGAAGATGGTCCGGTGCCAGGCTTTGGCCTTTTCTCCGGTGAGGTCGAACATGACGTGCTTGACCACGGTGTATTCGTCGAAGGAGTAGGTGGACATATCTTTGCCGAAGCCGGACTGCTTCATGCCGCCGTGGGGCATTTCGCTGATGATCGGGATGTGGTCGTTGACCCAGACGCATCCCGAGCGGATTTCACGGGTGGCGCGCAGGGCGCGGTAGACGTCCTTGGTCCAGGCGGAGGCGGCCAGGCCGTAGGGGGTGTCATTGGCCAGTTCGATGGCTTCATCGTCGGTGTCGAATGGGGTGACGGCCAGGACGGGGCCGAAGACCTCGTCACGGAAGATTTCGCTGTCCGGAGTGGCGTCGGCCACCAGGGTGGGCCGGTAGTAGGAGCCGCTGGCCAGGTCGCCGTCGGGGATGCCGCCCCCGAGGACCCGGGCGTAGCCGCGGGCACGTTCCACCATCTCTGCTACCTTGTCGCGGTGCACCTCGGACACGAGGGGCCCCATGTCGGTGGCAGGGTCGGAGGTGGCACCAAGCTTTACCTTGGCGTACAGGTCGGCGACGCCGGCGATGAAGTCCTCGTAGACGGAGCGGTGCACGATGGCCCGGGTCGCTGCGGTGCAGTCCTGTCCGCTGTTGATCAGGGACCCGGCGACGGCGCCGTGGATGGCGGCTTCGAGGTCGGCGTCGTCGAAGACCACGAACGGTGCTTTGCCGCCGAGTTCGAGGTGGACTCGCTTGGCTGTGGTCGCGGCGGCGTCCAGGACTGTGCGGCCCACCACTGTGGAGCCGGTGAAGGAGAGCATGTCCACATCGGGGTGGCGCAGCAGTTCCGCGCCCACGGTGGAGCCACGTCCGGTCAGGACGTTGATGACACCATCTGGCATGCCTGCCTCGGTGGCGACCTCGGCGAACAGCAGGGTGGTCAGCGGGGTGATTTCAGCGGGCTTGAGCACGATCGTGTTGCCGGCGGCGATGGCGGGGAGGATCTTCCACGCGGCCATCTGCAGCGGGTAGTTCCACGGTGAGATGGACCCGATTACGCCGATGGCTTCACGCCGGATGGAGGAGGTGTGGTCCGCGGAGTATTCGCCGGTGGCTTTGCCTTCGAGATTCCGGGCGGCGCCGGCGAAGAAGGCGATGTTGTCGATGGTGCCCGGGACGTCGAATTCGCGGGTCAGGCGGATGGGCTTGCCGGCCTGACGGGACTCGAGCTGGGCGAACTCTTCGGCCCGTTCTGCCATCCGTTCCGCGAATTTGGTCAGCACAGCCGATCGCTCGGCCGGGGTGGCCCGTGACCAGGCGGGGAACGCGTCCCGTGCTGCCTGGACTGCGAGCTTGACGTCGTCGCTGCCGGCGAGGCTGATGGTGGCTACAGTGCTTCCGTTGGACGGGTCGATGACGTCCACGGTCGCGCCGCTGGTGCCTTCGAGGATCTTGCCGTTGATGAACTGGCTCACAGCTCCTGCTTTCAGTCGTTCGTAAAGATGTGTGGTTGGCGCGCTTATGCGCCGGGTGCCCAGATGTCCCCCACGGTGTAGCCGGTGGGGAAGGGATCGGTGGGCTCGAGCACCCATTGGCTGCGTCCGGTGACCCAGCCCCGGCCCGTGACCGTGGGCAGGACCGCTTCGCGGTCCCCCGCCGTCGTCGTGCCGGTCAGTCGGCCGATGAATTCGCTGCCGATGATGCTCTGGTGCGAAAAGTCCTCGCCGACGGCGAGCTGGCCCCGGGCGTGCAGCGCCGCCATCCGGGCGCATGTCCCGGTACCGCAGGGGGAGCGGTCCAGCGCACCTGTCCAGGTGGACGGATCGCCGGGGACCAGTTTGCCGTTGGACAGCACGACGGTGTTCCGGTCCTGCCGGCCGGGCACCCTGTCGCCGGTGTGCAGCATGACCAGGTTTACCCCGGAAATCAGCGGGTTGTCCGGGTGGGTCACGTGGACCTGTTCCTGTGCCGCCATCTTGATCAGGGCCCCAGCCCGGGCCAGTTCCTTGCCGTTATCCGGGTGCAGCTCCAGCCCGAGGTCGGCCGCTTTGGCCTGGGCGAAGAACTGGCCGCCGAAGACAATGTCCACCGGCACGGTCCCGAATTCCGGCACTACGAGGGGGAAGTCCAGTTCGACGACGAACGCGGGGACGTTCACAACGGTGACGGACAGGACTTTGCCCTCGTGCACCTTTGCTACTGCCTGGACGGTACCGACGGCAGTGTCGATGGTGACGACGGTTTCCGGTCCGCGGACCGGAACGATGCCTTCTTCCAGTGCCGCGGTGACGGCGCAGATGGTGTTGGACCCGGACATGGGGGTAAAGCCGCCCTGTTCCAGGACGACGATGCCGAAGTCGGAACCTTCGTTTACGGCCGGCAGGAGGATCACTGAGCAGAGGCCCGGGTAGCCGCGCGGCTCATGGAGCATGAGCCGGCGCAGCCAATCCAGGTTGTCTTTGCAGTACTGCAGGCGCTCCGCCATCGTGACGCCCTGGACGAGCCCGGCGGCGGAGGTCAGGATCCTGCCGGGTTCGCCTTCTGCGTGCACCTCGATGGCGTCGAGGGCGATCTTGGTGGCGGAGCGCATGGTCATGCTGCTACTGCCGGGAGGACGCCGGCTTCACGCAGGATGCCGGCGAAGCGCTCACGCTCTTCGGCGGGCAGCGGCTGGATGGGCAGGCGGGCAGGACCGACCGGCTGGCCGATGAGTTCCAGGCCTGCCTTGATGCCGGCCACGTAGTTCACGGACTCCAGGAAGTCGCTGATGGCCCAGAGGTGCTTCCACAGTTCGCGGGCACGGACCAGGTCCTTCTGTTCGGCAAGGGTTTCCCAGAATTCGACGGCGAGTTCGGGCACGACGCCGGCGGTGCCCCAGACGGAGGCCTCGGCGCCGGATGCGATGCCGAAGAACGTCAAAGTGTCCCAGCCGTTGAAGGCCTTGATGCTGTCGGTGTGCACGGCGAGGAGTTCGGCCAGGGCGATGGCGTCATCGGAGGTGTTCTTGATGTAGTCGATGCCCTCGATCTGGCCCAGTTCGGCCAGTTCCGTGGCGGTCAGCCGGACTCCAGTGATGCCCGGGAGGTTGTAGTACATCACGGGGATCTTGATGGAACCGGCGACGGCGGAGAGGAACTCCTTCAGCGCGGTGAAGTCCAGGGGATCGTAGAACGGCGGGACCAGCATGATGGCGTCCGCGCCGACGGTTTCGGCGTGCTGGGCCAGGTCGATGGCGCCCTGGGTGGAGAGTGCGCCGATGCCGGCAACGACGGGGATGCGGCCGTCGGCGCCCTTGACGTAGAGCTCGATGACGCGGCGGTATTCGTCTGCTGAAAGTGTGGTGAATTCACCGGTGGAGCCGGTGGGGACCAGTCCGTGGATGCCGGCCGAGATCAGGCGTTCTACCTGCTGCTGCAGGGCGGCTTCGTCGACGGCGCTGCCGTCCTCGGTGAACGGGGTGGTGACTGCTGCGAGGATGCCGCGGAGTTCTTTTTTGGTGCGTGATGACATGTTGCGTTGGTTCCTTTCGGGAAGTTCTTAGTGGGAGGGTGACTTGGAGGCCCGGGACCGGTTGATGACGCTGACCCCACGAAAGCGGTCAGCCCTGAAGGGCCGGAGGGTCGGTGCTGTGCGCCCGTGGACGATCAGCTCTGTAAGAGCTGCGGCGGTGCCTGGTGCCAGGGTGATGCCCATCATGCCGTGGCCGGTGGATACATAGGTGTTTTGCAGGTGCCCGAGGTGGCCGATGACCGGCAGGCCGTCCGGTGTCATTGGCCGCATGCCGGCCATGGGCGTCGGCTTCGTGGCGGGCGGCTCCCAGTTGCGGAAGTACTTAGCGGGAGCACGCAGGATCGCATCGACGCGGACCTGGTTGACGTTCTCGTCCAGTCCGCCGAATTCCATCGTGCCGGCCAGGCGGAGGCGTTCGTTGAAGGGGGTCACCGCGACCTTCGCGTCCCAGAGATTGACCGCGCTGCGCAGGCCCAGGGCGGGAACCTCGACGCTGTATCCCTTGCCGGGACGCACGGGAAGCGGCACGCCGAACTGCTTGGACAGGTTCCCGCTCCAGGCGCCGGCAGCAAGGATGAAGTTGTCAGCGGTGTAGCTGTTTCCGCCGCTGTGCACTGTTGTGACCCGGTCCCCGTTGCGTTCAACGGCATCGATCGGGGAGTTCTCGATGATCTTGACGCCCATCGCCAGCAGCCTTTTGTGCAGCGCCGTTGCCATTGCTCCCGGATCGACGTGCCGTTCCTGCGGGAAGTAGATGCCGCCAAGGACTCCGTCGGTGAGCAGTGGTTCCTGCTCATGCACGGCGTCGCGGTCCAGCACCCGTGGCTGGCGTCCGTACTGGGAGGCGAGATCCAGGTTGTCGATGTGGTGGTCGAAGTTGTCCTGCTCCATGAACGCCATGAGCAGTCCGTCCGTGTGCATCTCGAAGTCCATGCCGTCGGCGCGGTAATCGTCAAAGATCTGGAGGGTGTCGGCGGCAAGGCGGAGGTGACCTTCAAACCCTGCACGCTGGTCGCGGGCGTTGGACTTGCGCCACATGCCGAACATGAACTTCAGGAAGTCCGGCTGGACCGAGGGTTTGATGTAGAGCGGGCTGTCCGGGCGGAGCATCCACTTCATGGATTTGAGGACGACGCCGGGTCCCGGCACCGGTGCCGATTCCGCCGGACAAATCCAGCCTGCGTTGACCTTCGAAGCGCCAAGGCCCGTGGCCCGGGCATCGATGACGGTGACGCTCTCACCCTCGCGGGCGAGATGGTAGGCCTGGGTGAGGCCGATAACGCCGCCGCCGATTACAACGGTATGCACTATGTTTCCTTTCTTGGTCCGTTCTGTGCCCGCCCCCTGAAGGGGGCTGGGCTCAGAAGCGGACGGCGTCGACGAACTTTTTGAGGTCGTCGTTGTCGCAGTTATCGAATGCTGCTTCGGGAGTGGCGTTGACGGCGATCTCGCCTTCGTGGAAGAAGACCACACGGTCTGCGGCTTTGGAGGCGAAGGCCATATCGTGCGTGACCAGGGCGACAGCGATGCCGTCCTCTTCCTTGAGGCGGCGCAGGACATCCAGCACTTCTGCTGCGACGGGCGGGTCCAGGGCCGAGGTGATCTCATCGCAGAGCAACAGTTTGGGTTTCATCATCAGCGCCCGGGCGATGGCAACGCGCTGCCGTTCACCGCCGGAGAGCTGGGTGGGCCTGCTGAGGATGTGGTGCGCCATGCCAACTTCGGCCAACGCGGCTTCGGCCCGGTCACGCCCTTCGGAGGCGCTGACGCCACGCGTTTTCCGCGGTGCGAGAACCAGGTTGTCCAGCACGTTCATGTGCGGCCACAGGGTATAGGCCTGGAAAACCATGCCGACCTCAGAACGGATGTTCTCCCATTCCTTGGTGCGCTTCTGCTCGGCGAACACCGTGTGTCCGTCGATGACGATCTCGCCCTCGTCCGGATCGGTGAGGCCTGCAAGCGCCCGCAGCAGTGTTGATTTGCCGGAGCCGCTCTTACCGATAATGACGGTGATGTCGCCTTTGTTCATCGTGAAGTCGACGTTGCGGAGGATCTTCCGGACTCCGAAGCTCTTCTGGAGGCCGCGGGCCTCCACGAGGACCTGCCCGTTTCCGGACTGGCCGGGTGTCTGCTGGGAAGCTATCACCTGCACGTCCTTTTGTTCGCTCACTTCATTGTCCTTCTGCGTGAAGTTGGTGGGAAGCTGTGGGGTGAGTGCAGAGTGGCTCATTTTGATGCCACCACGACCCGCGCACCAGGCATCATCCGGGCCCAGATGCTGGTCCGGGCGGCCCCTCCGAGTGCTGCGTTGTTTTGCATGCGGCGCTCGATGGAGCTGGTGATCAGCGAGACCGGGAATGCGATGGCGAAGTAGATGAACGCCGCCAGGGTGAAGATTTCCAGGGCCCGGTAGTTCTGGGCGGAAATCGTGTTGGAGATGAACATCAGGTCAGCCACGGCGATGGTCGAGACCAATGCGGTGTCCTTGAAGAGCGAGATGTTCAGGGACAGGATCACCGGCAGCTGCTGGCGCATGGCCTGCGGGACGATGATGTAGCGCAGCTGCTGGAACCGGCTCAGCTGCAGCATCCGGCCGGCTTCGACCTGTTCGACAGGAACGGACTGGAACCCGCTTCGGTAGGTCTCGGCCATGAAAGCTGTGAGATTGGCCGTCAGGGCGATGACTGCAGAGGCGTATCCCGGCAGGGTGACACCTGTGAGGGCCGGCAGTGCGTAGAAGATCCAGAAAAGCTGGACCAGAAGCGGTGTGCAGCGGAAGACCTCGATGTATCCCTGGGCGGCCCAGCGGATAACCTCGATCTTTGACATCCGGCCGACAGCAACCGGAATCGCCAGGATCATGCTGATCACGATGGTGATCACGGTGATCTGGAGCGTCAGCCCCAGGCCCTGCAACATGCTGGGCAGGGCCTGGGCAACGACGCCCCAGTCAAAGTTGTATCCGTTCATGTCATTCTCCTAACGGAGGTTACTTCTTGCGAAGGTCGCCGAGGTTGTCGATTTCGACGTAGCCGACCTTCTCGTACGCCTGCGTCAGCTCGCCGCTCTTCTGCGCACGTTCGATGGCGATGTTCACGATCTGGAGGGAGCGCGGGTCGATATCTGCCGGGACGCCGTAGGCGGCGGAAGCGGAGTAAAGCTCCGGTTCCGGAACCAGGATCTTCAGGCTGGCATCAGCCTGGGCCTGGGATTCAGCGGTGGGCAGATCGGTGAACTCTGCAATGGCCCGTCCGGACTGGACGGCTGAGATGGCGTTGGAGTAGCTGTCAACGGACATGATGTTCGATGTGTGGCCCTGAAGTGCCTTTTCGGGTGAAGATCCCTGGGCTGCCGTGATTTGGCCGCCGTTTGCCAGAAGATCCTCAACAGTCTTGAAGGGTGAATCGGCCTTGACCACGAAGACTCCCTGGTACTCGTAGACCGGGTCGGTGAAACCGATCGCCAGGGACCGCTCCACGGTGTAGTCCAGGTTCGCTGCGAAGTCATAGCGGTCGGCCTGGAGGCCGGCGACAATGTTCTTCCACTCAGCGGCAACAGGAACCAGTTTCACGTTCAGCTGCTTGGCCAGTTCCTGCAGCGGGATCAGGTTGGGGCCTCCCAGCGTTCCGTCAGGCTGCTGGACGGTCATGGGCGGGGCGATCGCAACACCAACACGGAGTTCACCGCGCTTCTTGATCTCCTCGATCATGTTGCCCTGCGCCGACCCGGAGGTGGCCGATGCGCTGTTGCCGCGGAAGCCGCTGCCGATGTAGCCGCCGGCGATGGCCACCAGGATGACAGCGAGGACGGCAAGGACGATCTTGCTTGTTTTGGTCATTTTAAACCTCTGTGAGGAATGGGGACCGGGATGACGAGGGCGACTGTGCACCCGCCAACCCGAACGGAGGGGTTGTATTAGGTCGGCTCGCGCTGCTCGCTTGCCGTGTTAGCAGCCAAAGGAGGGGTGGCAATGTGATGCTGCCTGCCTCGGTTTGGTTGTTTTATTGTCTTACAATCAGCGTCGTGATCCAACTGTATCCCTGTGACCAGCACCACGTCCAGTCCTTTTCCCAAAAAGACGCTGACACGACGAAATGTTCTTGTAATCTGTGTTCGGCAGCTTTCCGCACCCGAAGGAGTAAGTCGGTGAGGTGTGGGCTGGATGTAAATTCCGCGTTACTTCTCCTGCTCAAAACGGCTGGCGAGCACAAAAAAGCTGGCCCTCATCAGCATGAAGACCAGCTTTTTGGGACAGGCGGCTGCGCTAGGGTAGCCGCCGGCTGTAGTTTTTAGTCCAGGGTGAAGACCTGCCCGGTCTGAATGCCTTCTACGGATTTCACGTAGGCTCGTCCCACCGTTTCTGCGGGCACCTGCGAGAAGCCGGGGAAGAACTCGTGGTAGCCAGTTGCCTCCGCGAGCACGGTAGGGCTTACCGCATTGAGGCGGATGCGCCGCGGCAACTCCGCTGCTGCAGCCATAACGAAGGATTCCAGCGCACCGTTTGCCAGGGAGGCCGCTACACCGGTCAGGATGGGTTCCCGGGCCAGAACCCCGCTGGTGAGTGTAAAGGAGCCTCCGTCAGTGAGGTGGCCAAGGCCGGCCTGCACCAAGTTGACCTGGCCAAGAACCTTGTCTTCGAAGCCGGCCCGGAAATCTTTATCTGTGAGCTCGGCGAGCGGTTTAAAGGGGACCGATCCCGTGCAGGAAATAACGGCGTCCACCGTGCCAATCTGGTCGAACATGCGCTGAATCGAGTCCGGCTCGGTCAGATTCACCGTCACCTGCCCGGACCGGGAGGCTTCAATGACCTCGTGGCGTCCGCGCAGTGCTGAAGCTGCCGCGGAACCGAGCAGTCCGTTCGCGCCGACAATAAGAATTTTCAAGAGTCCTGCTCCTTTTTCGAAAGCTTGGTGTCCAGCAGCGGGATGAGTTCCACAGCGCTGCGCATCGTATGTTCGGTGAAGGCCTTCCGGATGACGTCAAGGTCCTTGGTTCTGATGGCTTCAACCAACTTCTCGTGCACCTGATGCGCGCGAACCGGATCGGCCCGTGCCGCCTGGTCCTGGGCAAGGATGATCGTCAGGTGGGCTTCGGTGACAGGCCAGAGGCGAAGCAACAAAGCGTTCTCCGATGCGGCCCAAAGGCTGCGGTGGAACGCAACATGACTCTCGTGCCGGATCACCGGATCGGGGTCCATCTCAACCTTGCTGTATTCGGCCCAGCTGTCCTCGACCATCGCCATACGCCGGCCTGAGGTGTCCTCAAGGATGGCAGCGACGGCCAGCATGTCCAGGGCCATACGCGTATTCGCCAGATCCATGATGGCCGCGGAATCGAGCGTTGCCACACGGAGGCCACGGTAGGGCTCCTGGACCAGAAGTCCCTCCTGGGCCATCTGGTTGAGCGCCTCACGGACGGTGGGACGGCTGACGTTCAGCCATTCAGATAGCTGCACTTCGGTGAGTTTTTCGCCGGGCTTGATGCTGCCCAGCACAACAGCACGGCGGATCTCATTAATGACTCCGTCCCGGCGCGAGACAGAGGCCACGGGGGACATCCTTAATGGCAGAGTCGCCGGATCTGGTGAAAGGCGCGTTTCCGCCATCGGGTTCCCCAATGCTTGAAGTAGGCTCTGCTATGCAGATTGTCAGACAAAGCCTACCAACATTTACGCGCGCGCGTAAATGGTCAGCGCGTCAGCTCCTCAAACATTTTCACGGTCAACTGCTCCTGGCCGCGTAGCCAAAGGCTTGGCTTGCCGCCGACAGCGGGCATAACGCTCCCCTCCCCAATGAACCTGGCTCCAGAAGTGTCAGCCGTAAGCACTTTAGCCACTTCGGGCTGGGCCGGGTACCACCACCCACTGTCCGGGCAGTGCTCTCCGGTGCGGACGGCGGTTTTCTCCATGGAAGAGGGGGCGAGATGCTCGGGGCGTCGGCGTTTCATCGGAACTCCTGATGGCGGGTGTACTGGCTGGCTGTGGTCCCACCGTATTCGCGTAGCTCCCGCCGACACAGCTATACACATGTCGAAAAGACGCAAGTCGCTGCGCCAAATGTAGTAACCCTTCCTCGTCCCGGGACTACTACCGTTAGTTGCAAGCCGCTCCGGCATCCCACCGTCATTACTGAAAGCGAGAAGAAGCGTGTCCGTGAACCAGGAACTGCCCGTGCTGTCCCACTGGATCGGCGGAGCCGAATCCCTCTCATCGGGAGACCGCACCGCTCCCGTCTTCGACCCGGCCCGCGGCATTGAGACCAAGCGCGTCGCGCTGGCCAACGCCAGCGACATCGAGGCCGCCATCTCCTCGGCGCAGAAGGCTTTCCCAGCCTGGCGTGATCTCTCCATCACCAAACGCCAGCAGATCCTTTTCCGCTTCCGGGAACTGCTCAACGAGCGCAAGGGCGAACTCGCCCAGATCATCACCGCCGAGCACGGCAAGGTCGTCTCCGACGCCCTGGGTGAAATCACCCGCGGCCAGGAAGTCGTCGAACTCGCCACCGGTTTCCCGCACCTGATCAAGGGCGAGCACTCAGAAAACGTCTCCAGCGGCGTGGATGTCTACTCCACCAAATCCCCGCTCGGGGTCGTGGGCATCATCAGCCCGTTCAACTTCCCGGCCATGGTGCCGCTGTGGTTCCTCCCGATCGCCATCGCTGCCGGCAACACCGTGGTACTCAAGCCCAGTGAAAAGGATCCAACGGCCGCAAACTGGCTCGCGGAACTGTTCACCGAGGCAGGCCTTCCGGATGGTGTCTTCAACGTCCTTCACGGTGACAAGGAAGCTGTCGACGGCCTCCTGGAACACCCTGATGTCAAAGCCATCTCCTTCGTGGGCTCCACCCCGATCGCCCAGTACATCTACGAGACGGCTGCGCGGAACGGCAAGCGTGTCCAGGCACTTGGCGGAGCCAAGAACCACATGCTCGTCCTGCCCGACGCAGACCTTGAGCTGACCGCCGACGCGGCCATCAACGCCGGCTTCGGTTCCGCCGGCGAACGCTGCATGGCCATCAGTGTCATCGTCGCCGTCGAACCCGTCGCCGACAAACTGATCGAAAAGATCACCTCCCGCATGGCCACGCTGAAAATCGGCGACGGCCGCCGCAACTGCGACATGGGACCGCTCGTCACCGAACAGCACCGGGACAAGGTCGCCTCCTACATCGATATCGCGACCGAGGACGGCGCCAAGGTAGTGGTGGACGGCCGCGGCATCAACGTTGACGGTGACGAAAACGGCTTCTGGCTTGGCCCCACCCTGATCGACGAAGTCCCCGTCAGCTCGCGCGCCTACACCGACGAGATTTTCGGCCCGGTCCTGTCCGTGGTCCGCGTCAGCAGCTACGAGGAGGGCCTGGACCTGATCAACTCCAGCGCCTACGGCAACGGCACGGCCATCTTCACCAACGACGGCGGCGCGGCACGGCGTTTCCAGAACGAGGTTGAGGTGGGCATGGTGGGGATCAACGTTCCCATCCCCGTCCCCGTGGCCTACTACTCCTTCGGCGGATTCAAAGACTCCATCTTCGGCAGCTCCAAGGCCTACGGGCTGCAGGGCTTCCAGTTCTTCACCCGCGAAAAGGCCATCACCTCCCGCTGGCTCGACCCGAGCCACGGCGGCATCAACCTGGGCTTCCCGCAGAACTAGGGTTAGCACCACAAAGATGCCAGGGCCCGGCACTGGCCCCTGACAACGAGGACCTCCGGCACGCCTGCCGAAGGTCCTCCTGTCGTTTATGCCTTTTCCAGGAATTGAACCGCCGCGTACAACTCCAGGCGGTCCCGCATGCCGTCCAGGTTCAGCCCGAGGATCCGCCCGACGGCGTCGATCCTGTTCCGGAGCGTATGCCGGTGCACACCCAGGCGGCGGGCGGTCCTGTCCCACACACAGTTATTGGCAAACCATTCCCGGACAGTCTCCAGCAGCTCTGTGTTCTCTGCCGCGTCGTAATCAATCAGCGGCTGCAGAAGTCCTCGGGCCACCGGTCCCGCCTTTTCCTCCCGCAGCAAACCCAGCATTCCGCCGTCGGCCAGCTCAGAAAATGCTACGACCGCGCATTCGAGTTCAACGGCGCGATGCAGGGCCCGCGTGGCCTCTTCGAGGGCATGAGGCAACCCGTCCATCCCGGCAGGGGAAGAAACCCCGGCCACAGCCCCATGGCGCTGCAGCAGTTCCAGCACCCTGTCCTGGTGCGCCGGCCCTGCCAGGACTATCAGCTGATCACCCCGCAGGGCATAGAACACCGCGCCGCGGTAATCGTCTGCGAGCAGCTCCAGTGCTTCGAGAAGATTTGGTGCAGGATTGTCCTGCCGTGAAACCGTCACCAGCACCGGTTCCCGGGGGAGTTGCCCCCAAACCTGCCGGGCCGTGCGGATGGCAACATCGGTACTTCCAGCCAGCAGCTGCTCGAAAACACCGGCACGAAGATGCCGACGGGCCGTATCCAGAGTGCGCGCCTGTTCCAAAGCCAGGCTGGCCAACCCGATCACACTATTCACAATGTCCGCCCTGGCCGGATCCAAAGGCTCGATGGCACCAAGAACCAGGGCGCCGCGAAGACTGCCCTTACGACCAAGGGTCTGCAGCGTCACCGACTGCCCGCCAACCTCCAGGTGCGAGGCAGACCGGGTCCCCAAATCCAAAGCATTGCGCACCCTCTCGCTTACTTCCGCGGCAAGATCAGAAGGGAGCGGACGGTTGCGAGGCATGCGAACGTAGTTCCCGGCCGCGTCATACAACGCGACCCAGCTGTGCAGCTGCCGTTCCAGCTCGCCCAGGATCGAGGTCAAACCGTCGGGCCGAAGGGCTGCACGCGAAATAGCCCGCTGCGCCTGAAGCGACCACTCCGCCCGGGCATGCTCCTCCCTGGCCAGATAGTCCGCCACCATGCGGATAATGGCGATGAACGGCGTCCGGTCCGGGACCTCCACCAGCGGCAGGCCCTGGTTCCGGCACGCTTCCTCCAGCCCTTTCGGCAGCACTCCGTGGATTACCTGCGTGGCGAAGCCAAGACCGGCGATCCCGTGATCAACCAACCGCCGCACATACTCCTCATAGCCCCTGGTGCTGGGCAACACTGAAGCGACGTGCCCGGCGGCGTGCGCCGTCGGCCCAGCCCCAGTCTCCACAGGAAACTGGGTACCGTCGGTCAGGAGCAGCTGCCCTGCATCCAGGAACGGGGTGGGATCCTCAAGGTCAGAGCTGTGAACCCAGCTGATCGGCTCTTCGAGCCGGGGGGCACCCAAATCAGGCACAACCAGCCGAAGCTTCAACGCGCGGCTACGGAGAAGGACATTAAGGCTTGGCGGCATAACTCGGCACCCTTTGATGTGAAAACGTCGAATCCGAATGACTACATTGTACAAACGTATACGGCACCGCGTGCTCACAAAACCGGATGATGGAGCAAGAGCCCAAACCATCTATCGAGAGGACCGGTCATGACCGTCAGCCCGGCAACCCTGGACGCTTCAGTCACCCACTCATCCCTCAGCAACGCCGAAGTCGTCGCCGAAGACAAAGCGAACGTATTCCATTCCTGGTCGGCCCAGAAGTCCCTGAACCCCATGGCAATCGCCGGTGGATCCGGCAGCACGGTGTGGGACCACGAGGGCAACACCTACCTGGACTTCTCCAGCCAGCTGGTCAACACCAACATCGGTCACCAGCACCCCAAGGTCATCGCGGCCATCGCCCAGCAGGCCACCAGCCTGGCAACGGTGGCACCCGGCGCGGCTAACCATGTCCGCGCTAAAGCAGCAGCCAAGATCTTGTCGCATGCCCCGTCCAACATGGAGAAAGTGTTTTTCACCAACGGCGGCGCTGACGCAAATGAGAACGCCATCCGCATGGCCCGCCTGCACACCGGGCGCGAAAAGGTCATTTCCCGCTACCGCAGTTACCACGGCAACACCGGCGCAGCCATCGCAGCCACCGGTGACTGGCGCCGCATCCCTAACGAATACTCCCGCGGCCACATCCACGTCTTCGGCCCGTACCTGTACCGCTCGGAGTTCTGGTCAGAAACCCCCGAGCAGGAAACCGAGCGTGCCCTTCAGCATCTGCGCCGTGTCATCCAGGCCGAAGGTCCCCAGTCGATCGCCGCGATCCTGCTCGAAACCGTCCCTGGCACCGCGGGTATCCTCGTCCCCACCCCTGGTTACCTTGAGGGAGTGCGGGCATTATGCGACGAGTACGGCATCGTGATGATCCTCGATGAAGTCATGGCCGGCTTTGGCCGCACCGGCGACTGGTTCGCCTTTGACGCCGTCAACGTAACCCCGGACCTGATCACCTTCGCCAAGGGCGTCAACTCCGGCTACATCCCTGTCGGCGGCGTCGTCATCTCCAGCGAGATCGCAGCCACCTTCGACGAACGAGTCTTCCCGGGCGGACTGACCTACTCCGGGCATCCCATTGCCGCAGCTTCCATCGTCGCCTCCATCGAAGCCTTTGAAGAAGAAGACATCGTCGGCAACGCCGCCAGGATCGGCCGCGACCACCTCGAACCAGGCCTCAACGTCCTGGCCGAAAAGCACAGTGTCATTGGCGAAGTCCGCGGCCGCGGCGTCTTCTGGGCACTCGAACTCGTTCAGGACCGGGCCACGCGCGTGCCTGTAACCCCGGAATACATGGGGCGCCTCAAAGCCGAACTCCTGCGCCTCGGCCTGCTTCCGTTCATCGTGGAAAACCGCATCCACGTCGTCCCTCCCGCCGTTGTCACCCCGGAAGAAGTAGCCAAAGCTCTGGACATCTATGACCAAGCGCTGACGACAACCACTCTCTAAGAGCGACACGCGCAGGCGAGGAGCGTCTGATCCTCGCCACCACGGGCACTCGGAACTCCTCGTCACCATGCCGCTCTGTGGTTTCCGCGTGTACGAACTTGCCGCTTCCTGCAGACGTACCCAGGGGATGATGCAGGACAGTTTTGGTACAGGTCCCACGTTCACTTCGCCGATGTTCGAGCAAACAACTGCCGGGATTCCTGTCTGCCGCCGTACGGGCAGGCAGGTGGTGGCCCGCCATGCGCCCTCTGTTCCGGGCCGGGCGGGCCTCCCGATCTCCGGTGCCGTTCAGATTTTTGGAGTATCCGTTCATGGTTGTTGACGACCGCCGGCCTGTTTACTTCCTTTCGGACAGTACCGGGATCACCGCGGAAACCCTCGGGAACACGTTGCTGACGCAGTTTCCCGCAAACAGTTTTGACCGCATCACAATCCCCTTCATCACCACGGCCGAACAAGCGAAATCGGTCGTAAAGACGGTCGACGGCGTCACCGCCAGTGGCCCGCCGCCGATCGTCTTTTCCACGGCGGTCAACAACGACATTAGGCAGATTCTGGCGACATGCAAGGGAATCGTCGTGGACCTCATCGGAACGCATGTCGGACAGCTGGAGAGGGCGCTCGGCACCCCGGCCAGTGGCGAACTGGGGCGCGCGCACGGCCTGGGGAATGCGGCGCGTTACCAGTCCCGGATGGCCGCCGTCGAATACGCCATGGAACATGACGACGGCCAGAGCCTCCGCGCGCTGGAAAAAGCCCAGGTCATTTTGGTGGCTCCGTCCCGCTGCGGCAAAACGCCCACCACCATGTATCTGGCGCTTCAGCACGGCATTTTCGCGGCGAACTTCCCGCTGGTGGAAGAAGACTTTGAACGGGAAGGGCTCCCTAAATCCCTCCGGCCGTTCGTCACAAAGTGTTTTGGCCTTTCATCCACCCCCCTGCGCTTGAGCCAGATCCGTACCGAGCGTCGCAGCGGCTCATCCTATTCATCGCTGCGGCAGTGCAGCTTCGAGCTGCGCAGTGCCGAACACCTGTACATGTCCCACAGAATTCCCTATCTGAATTCGGCCACGGTCTCGGTGGAGGAGATGGCCGCCACGATTCTGCAGCGGATGAATCTGAAGCACTAGGGAAACGCTTGATGGACGCCGTGGCGGACATCGTATGGAAATAGCGCTGACTTCCTGTCACACAGGAGCTTGCGCCCCAGCATGAGGCAGTGCCGTCAGCGGACGCCACTGCCATCACCGGTATAGGAGCAGTAGTAATGACAAAAGACGTACTTTGGTTTTCAGAACTCGGACTGAAGGACCTGGACCGGGTGGGCGGCAAGAACGCCTCCCTGGGTGAAATGGTCCAGAACCTGACTTCTGCCGGGGTTCATGTCCCCGACGGCTTCGCAACAACAGCGGATGCCTACCGCAGCTTTCTGGCAGATTCGGGCCTGGACCAGAAGATTGTCGACCGGCTCGTGGGCCTGGACGCTGACGACGTGACTGCCCTTGCCGCCGCTGGCCAGGAAATCCGCGACCTCATCCGGCAGACGCCCTTCCTGCCGGAGTTCGAAGCGCAGGTCCGTGACTTCTACCAACAATTGGTGCACAGGCACAGCGGCGCTGAGGACCTGTCCTGGGCCGTCCGCTCCAGCGCCACCGCCGAAGACCTTCCTGATGCGTCCTTCGCCGGCCAGCAGGAGACCTTCCTGAACGTGCGCGGCATCGAGAACATCCTGCTCGCCATCAAGGATGTGTTCGCGTCCCTCTACAACGACCGCGCCATCGCCTACCGCGTGCACCACAACTTTGAACACGCCGAGGTGGCGCTCTCGGCCGGGATTCAGCGTATGGTGCGCTCCGACATCGGTGCCTCCGGCGTCATGTTCACCATGGACACCGAGTCCGGGTTCCGCGATGCCGTTTTTGTCACATCCTCCTACGGCCTCGGCGAAGCCGTTGTCCAGGGCGCCGTCAACCCGGACGAGTTCTACGTCTACAAACCTGCGCTGGAAGCTGGCCGGCCCGCGATCCTCAAACGCGGGCTGGGTGAAAAGGCCCTGCAAATGACCTACACGACTAACACCGAGGTCGGCCGCACCATCGATTTCGTACCCGTTGAGGCTTCGCTGCGGAACCGCTTCAGCATCAGCGACGAGGACGTGGAGCAGCTCGCGCGGCACGCCCTTGCCATCGAGAACCACTACGGCCGCCCGATGGACATTGAGTGGGGCAAGGACGGAGTCGACGGGGGCCTGTACATTCTGCAGGCACGCCCTGAAACAGTGCAGTCCCGCCGGGGCTCGGGCAGCCTGACCCGGTTCCGCCTGAACGGCACAGGCAGGGTGCTGGCCGAGGGCCGCGCGATCGGACAGCGCATCGGTGCCGGCAAGGTCCGCATACTCAACGCGATCGACCAGATGGCGATTTTTCAGACCGGAGATGTCCTGGTCGCGGACATGACGGACCCGGACTGGGAACCGATCATGAAGCGGGCATCCGCCATCGTGACTAACCGCGGCGGACGCACCTGCCACGCAGCCATCATTGCCCGCGAACTCGGGATTCCCGCCGTTGTCGGCACCGGGGATGCTACCCACGTCCTCGCCGACGGCCTAGAAGTCACGGTCTCCTGCGCGGACGGGGAGACCGGCGTGATCTACGAAGGGCTGCTGGACTTCAGCGTCGAGCAAACTGAAGTCACCCACCTGCCCGAGGCCCCGGTCAAGGTCATGATGAATGTGGGCACCCCGGAACAGGCGTTCACCTTCGCCCAGCTGCCCAACCACGGGGTGGGCCTGGCCCGGCTGGAATTCATCATCAACCGCCAAATCGGAATCCACCCCAAGGCCCTCCTGAATTTGGACACCCAACCGGAGGGCATCGCGGCGGAAATCAGGGAACGGATTGCCGCTTACGGCAGCCCGCGGGAGTACTACATCAAGCGGCTGGCCGAAGGGGTGTCCACGATCGCTGCGGCGTTCGCGCCGGAGCCGGTCATTGTCCGGATGTCCGACTTCAAGTCCAACGAATACGCCAACCTGATTGGGGGGCCTGCGTACGAGCCCCACGAGGAAAACCCGATGCTCGGCTTCCGGGGTGCCTCACGCTACCTGGACCCATCATTCCGGGACTGTTTCGACCTTGAGTGCGAGGCCTTGTCCTTCGTCCGCAATGACATGGGCCTGACCAACGTCAAGTTGATGATCCCGTTCGTGCGGACCCTCGATGAGGCCCGCGGCGTCATCGAGTTGCTGGCGGAGAACGGGCTTGTCCGGGGGGAAAATGGCCTTGAGGTGATCATGATGTGCGAGATCCCGTCCAACGCGCTGCTGGCCGGTGATTTCCTGGAGTATTTCGACGGGTTCTCCATTGGCTCCAACGACATGACCCAGCTGACCTTGGGCCTGGACCGGGACTCCGCCACCGTCGCAGCAGGCTTCGACGAGCGGGATCCTGCCGTCAAGAAGCTCCTGAGCATGGCCATCAAGGCCTGCAAGGAACGCGGGAAATACGTGGGTATCTGCGGCCAAGGCCCGAGCGACCATGCCGACTTTGCTGAGTGGCTGGTGGCCGAAGGCGTCGACTCCGTCTCCTTGAACCCCGACACGGTAGTGGATACCTGGCTCCGGCTCGCCGGCGCAACGGTCGAAGACAGGGTCGGCACCCCGGTGAACTGACTTGCCTTGCCTCGGTCCCAGGTTTTGGCTTTCGGCCCGAGCCTGGGACCCAGTTGCCGTATGCGCTTGTCGGCGTCGGGCAGGTCTGTCCCCGTCCGAAATGCCGCCTCGGGCGGTGGCGTTTTTCGCTGGAGCTGGCCCCAATGCCGCAAACAGCATTCGGGAGCTGCGTAAGCAGCCGGATGCTGGCTCCTTTAGGCAGGTGCTCTATAGGTAAGGGGCTCACCCGTTGTCCTAGGGGGACAGGCAGGGCTCATGCGCGCCTCTTCGGCGGCCCCGGAGATTAAGAGCGCGGTCTGGCCTTCAAGTATCGGTTTTTCAGCGATGACTTGCCCACCCAAAGGTGTAGGCGCCGGGGTGAACCCCGGGTGGATCATCTGTGCGGCCGCCGCCGGATCTGGTGCGTTAGGCCAAGAAGCAGGACCCGCGACTAAAGAAGGGGAAACCCGTATCGACGCGCTCAAGGACGGTTGGCTCTGTCATGGATTCCTGATCGGAGGGCGCCCCTGACTGCCGCTACACGTCGTCAGGGCCCCTGCCCTCGGGTTCCGGAAGGGCACCAGCGCTGCACAAGTCCCGGTTCGGCCCGGTGCGCTTGATTTCTGTTTTATACGCTTCCGACATTGACATGGCCTAGATCACACGCCTAGGCTTTACGTAAGATTGCCTGACAATCTGGCAACGGCAATGAAGCTTCCGTAATGCCTCGCAGGGAGCTTTCGGCACCCCAGGTCTTCTAGGGATCGGGCTGATGCACCTCACCGTCCCTGCCAAAAGCGGGCCCCTCTAACGCAGACGGAGCACTTATGGAAACATTCCTCGCAACCATCTATGACTTGATCTGGAACCCCTTGGTGTACGTCACGCTCATCAGCGGGACTGCCTACACCATCGCTACCCGGGGGGTGCAGGTCCGGCACTTGCCGAGCATGATCAAGTGCCTGTTCGGGCGCGCTGCTTCAGACACGGGCACTTCCTCGTTCCAAGCCTTCGCGATGGCATTGGGAGGGCGGGTCGGCGTGGGTAACATCGCCGGCGTTGCCACTGCTATAGCTTTCGGCGGACCTGGCGCTTTGTTCTGGATGATCGCTACGGCCGTCCTTACTGCATCCAGCGCGTTTATCGAGGCCACCCTCGGCCAGATCTACAAGGTGAAGTCCGATGGTGAGTACCGCGGCGGCATTCCCTGGTATATCGAAAAAGGTCTTGGTCTGAAATGGCTTGCCGTGACGGCAGCTGTTGTAGCTGTGCTCTGTTACACGGTGCTGATTCCCGGTGTGCAGTCTTCGACCATCGTGACTTCGCTGGACTCAGCTTTCGGTGTTCCTACATGGATTTCAGGCCTGATTCTGGTGGCACTGACCGGACTCGTCGTCTTCGGCGGTACTCAGCGCATCGCCGCGTTCGCCGAAAAGGTTGTGCCAGCTATGGCCGTCGCGTATGTGCTGCTTGCTGTTGTGGTCCTGATAATGAACTTCCATGCCATTCCTGAAGTCATTCGGCTGGTGCTGGGCTCAGCGTTCGGGGCCGATGCTGTCTTCGGCGGTATGATCGGCGCCGCAGTCTCCTGGGGCGTCCGACGCTCGCTCTATTCGAACGTCGCAGGTGTCGGTGAGGGCGGCTTTGCCGGCGCCGCAGCCTCGGTCTCCCATCCCGTTAAGCAGGGACTGGTGCAGTCGTTCTCGGTATACGTTGACACTCTGCTGGTGTGCACGGCAACCGGCGTGATGATTTTGTCCACCGGTGCGTACAACATATTGCCAGAGGGCCGGGGAGCGCTCGTTGAGAACCTTCCTGGGGTGGAGCCGGGAGCAGGATTCACGCAAGTCGCCGTAGACACGATCGTCCCGGGGATAAACCTTGGTGCCGGCGTTGTGGCGGTCGCCATCTTCTTCTTCGCTTTCACCTCGATCCTGTCGTACTTCTACTACGCGGTAACGAACATCGTCTACCTAACAGGCAGTTCCCGAGGGATCCTTGCACGGATTGTCCAGGCCATGGTGCTGATATCGGTTTTCCTTGGCACGGTACGAACCACTGAACTTGTATGGACACTCGGCGACATCGGCTACGGTCTTATTGCATGGTTCAACATGGTCGCCATTGCCTTCCTATGCCCAGTAGCTGTCCGAGCCCTGCGGGACTACGAACGCCAGAGGAAACAGGGTCTCGATCCGGTTTTCAACCCCGCGGACGCCGACATCAAGGGGGCTACATTCTGGGAGTCCTCCGACGCACCTGCACGCGTGTCCTCGCCTTGACATCAGTTGCAGTTCGCTGAAGACAGCGCCCTCGCAATCACCCATACGCACATCCATGGATCGTCGGGCAAGCAAGGTTAAGGGAATCCACTCCGGCGCAGCGCGCTGTAACCACCATTCAGGATGCCCGGGCTGCCCGCTACTGCCCGAAGCCAGCGCCGAAAGCTGGAGCCTCCGTCCCAGTACTCAAACCGAACCAACTAAGAAAAGGGATGAACACATGAACGGCATCATCGTTGTAGGCGTTGACGGAAGCGCCACAGCAAGAAAGGCAGCGAAAGCCGCCTGGGACCTCGCAGCGGCTTTGGGCGCGTCGCTTCACGTAGTTTCGGCCTTCGACAGCGACCGCACCGAGGTCTTCGGCAGCGGCAGCGACCAGTGGATTGTGTCCGATGCCGATGCGGCCGAGCATGTGGCCCGCACCGTCGCAGATTCCCTCAGACGGGATATTAAGGTCACCTACTCACCGGCCCGCGGGCGCCCCGCAGACGCCCTCATCAAGGAAGCCTTGCGGATGGACGCCCGCCTCATAGTGGTGGGGAACCGGAGAATGCAGGGCATCGGTCGAGTCCTAGGCAGCGTGGCCAACAGCGTTGCCCACAACGCTCCCTGCGACGTATATATTGCCAACACCTATGATGCCGAATAGCCGATTAGAGTCGGCCAGCACATCGTCCAGGCGGTCCGCACCGAAAACTGCAGACCGGAGATCCGCTCCTAATTGCGGGTCGGCGCGCCCCTACTGCCCATAACGGGGCACAATCAGCGCCAGCGAGAATCAGTCCTCCATGGTTGCCGTTTCACTCGGAGCACGCGGTAGCGGCCTCGTTAACACCGGAACTGCGGCGTTGCTGCTGCGTCAAAGGTGCCTCACCACGTAGTAGAGAGGCTGCTGCGTATCAGCTATGTGAAAGGCAATTCGAGCTTGAGGCCCCCTGCCGATCGTTATGGAGTGAAGACTTGCCTTGTGATTCCAGCCGCCGCGATTGGGAAGACTTATAACCCGCAGTCTCCGACCACCCGCGGGTCGCTCCGCCACATGTGAACATGCTCTGGATATCGTTCAGGACCTCCATGAAGTTAGTGGCATGACCACCTAAACGTGATGGTCCCGCCTTGCGGCAGGACCATCACGTTGCCATACGGGCCAGAACTCAGCGTGCCAAGTCAGCCTTTACAACCTGCGGTTCCAGGGAAAGGCCGAAGTGGACCGGGTATATAGGGTTTCCCGTGTCGGAGGGAACGTCTTCACGCGATGCGCGTACGGCGTCCATAGACCGAGGAATTTCCACCGGGAGTTTACCCATCGGCAGGATGTCGCCGGAAAGAGCCGCGAGTACGGCACGGTCTGAGCTGCCGTAATCTACCGCGAGGGCGGTCACGAAGGGTACCAGCGGGGTGAGGATCGCCGGTCGGTCGAGGTTGACGATGACGATCAGTGGGCAGTGGTCGGCGATGCGGCGAAGCCTGTGAACCAACCCGGGCGGGAATTCCAAGGATCCCTGATGGAACCATGCTTCCAGAAACAAATCGCTTCGGGACTCAAATGGCGCGCCCAACCTGATGATGGCGAGGTCGGCGTTCTCCGGCGAATCCGCGGGTTGGCCCCAGTCCGAAATGACGTCATTTTTAATGTTTTCGGTGTAGATCGCGGAGCTCTTCAACGATGGAGCGAGAGGCAGGAGGGGTTTGCCCTGGTGTTCCTTATTCTCCAAGATCGTCAGTGATGCCGCTTGGGCATTGAAGCCGTGGGCCTGAAAATCCTTACGTCCGACAAGGGCTTCTGCAGCATCCTCGTCCACGAAAGGATTATCGAAGAGTCCTAGACGGAACTTGACGAGCAGGAGACGCCGGACGGATTTGTTGATACGGGCTTCCGTGACGCGGCCTTCGGCGAGGAGTTGGAGGAGAAGTTCAACGCATTCTTCTCCGCCAAACTGATCGGCTCCGGCGTCGAGAATCTTTTCCATGCGCTCTTTGGGCGTCAGATGCTCGACGCCCCATGCACGTGCGGGAAGGACCTGGTCTCCGACGTGGTTGTCATTGACGAGTTCCCAGTCCGTGACGACGACGCCGTCGTAGCCGAGTTCGCCTCGGAGCAGGTCGGTAATGATCTGCTTATTGAAGCCGAAGCCGACTTCCTCGATCGCTTCGCCGTTGCGTACCAGGCTCTGGGGCATGCCGTAGTACGGCATCATTCCCGCACTGCCGCATTCGATAGCTGTGATAAATGGGCGAAGGTGGTATTCGAACATCCCACCCGGGTAGACCTGTTCGCGGCCGTACGGGAAGTGCGCGTCTTCCCCGTCCTTTTGAGGACCCCCACCAGGAAAGTGCTTCGTCGTGCATGCAACACTGTCGGGCCCGAGCACGTCGCCCTGGAAACCCTGGATGTAGGCGGCGGTGAACTCTGCGACCCTGTCGGCATCATGGCCGAGGCTCTGCGCTTGGCGGCCCCACCGAGGTTCTGTCGCAAGGTCAATTTGAGGATGCAGCGCTGCGCGGATGCCTACCGCGCGGTATTCCTGGCGGGCCACCTCGGCAAAAGTGCGAATTGCGTCCACGTCATTCAGAGCGGCAAGTCCGAGCGCTTCCGGCCACTGTGAGAAAGGGCCAGCCGGGAATCCCACGCCGGCATTGTCGACGAAGGCGTGCCGCGGGTCCGTGCTGATGGTGACAGGGACACCATGTGGGGTCGTTTCGGCGAGCTTCTGCAACGCGTTGTTCCACCGGGCGGCTTCACGTGCTGTGCGGATCTGGTGCACGTTGAAATGCGTCATGTATTTGCCGGTGACGACGTCCGTTGTGGGGGATTTCGAAATAAATCCGGGCTTTTCAAGCAGGTCACCGTCGGGGCCGATTTCGATGACGGTCTGAAACATCAGCCCGACCTTCTCTTCCAGGGTGAGCCGGTTAAGGAGATCTTCGGTCCGCTCCTCGGGTGTAAGACGTGGATCCTCGTACGGTTCCATAACGCCGTTGTGGTTAAGGTCGCGGAAGCTGGTGCCGTCAGGGGCAGTGAGAGTGCGAAGGGACATTGGTTTCTTTCGAAGTAGGAATATTTGTGGTTAATCGATCCGGCAATCGCGGCAGCTTTTATCAAGCAACCAGGAGTCAGGAGAGGACTCAGGCTTCGGTGGCAATTATTGGGGTGCTCTGTTCATTCGCTGCTCGTTGTGTGGGCACGGTACTCGAACCTAGTGAGTCGCACTGCGCCGCGGTCAGCGCGGACACCGACCACGCGGCCAGTGAAACCACCGGCTACCTCCGATGACAGGTAGCGGCCATCCAACCGTGCCAGTTCGACTGGCTCTCCGTGTTCGATGTAGCCGAGCGCTACGAGGTCCGGTCCACTGGGGGCACCCGGGTGGGCGCGTTCTGCCTCGCATGTTCGAATGTAGAGCACCCCGCTGCCGGCGGCCGGTGCGGATGCTACTTCGGCGGCAAGGGGCCCGATACTCGCGGTGACCGTTACAGCTCCGTTGTCTGTCGAGACCGTGTACCGGTGCTCGTCATCGATTCCAAGAACGAGACTGGCTGCACCATTGTCGGCCAGGTCAAAGGAGGCAGTTGCTGTCCACTGCTCGTCGCGCGGACGGGCTGCGAGCATTGCGCGGGGGTCCGAGGCTGGTTCGAGAATGAGCCCCCCAGCCTTTGCACGTCGCGTGAACTCCGCGGCTGGCTCGCGTGGTGAGATCCAGCGCGGATCCAACACCTGCTGGTCAAAGGTGTCAGTAAAGGAGTGGTCCACGATAGGAACCTCGTAGTGCTCGTCCTGCACGACGGGCCAGTCATCTACCCATTCGATGCCGGCAAGGAAACTCTCCCGGCCATTGACATGAAATCCTGCCCCACCTCCACGTGGCCGCGTGCCCAAGTAAGCCATTGCCCATTGGCCGTCGGGAAGTTCGACGAAATCCGCGTGACCAGTGCTTTGCACCGGGTGATCAAGCCCGCTGTGAGTGAGGATCGGATTGTGTGGGCATCCTTCGAATGGACCCTCCACCGTGCGGGAGCGTGAAATGCTGACTGCGTGGCCGTGTTCAGTCCCTCCTTCCGCGATGACCATGTACCACCAGTCATTGCGACGGAAGATGTGAGGCGCCTCAGGACTTGCCAAACCCGTCCCGGACCACAGGTGGTTAATTGGCCCCGTGAACGTTCCGGTGTCCAGATCCACCGGCGCCTGAACGATACCGAAGCAGGACGGGTCGAACGAAGTCCAGGTGACGAAGGATCGTCCCTGATCGTCCCACACCAAGTCGGGATCGATGCCAATGGTGCCGCTGATATGGACAGGATCGGACCATGGGCCTTCGGGGGAATCGGCCGAGACGACGATGTGGCCGCGCAGCATCTCGGCTTGGTTCGTTGTGATCAGGTAAAACTTACCGTTGTGATGACGCAGCGTCGGCGCGCAAATTCCTGCCGAGGCGGGACTGGTGCGGACGTTCAGCTGGTTCTCGCGGGTGAGTGCGTTGCCGATCTGCCGCCACCTGAGCAAATCGGTGCTGTGGAAGAGCGGTACGCCCGGAAAATACTCGAACGAAGACGCCGCAAGGTAGTAGTCGGTGCCCACCCGGCACAGGGACGGGTCAGGAAAGAAGCCAGCGACGATGGGGGTGAAAGGGGATGCTGTGGAGCCCTCGACGGGTTCCGGCGGCGTCCTAACGTCACTTGAAGGCCCGGGCCTGTCCGCGGCGGGCCTGTCGATATCTGTCGTGGGTTTCATTGGTTCTCCTTGAATTCTGGTTCGTCATGACGGTGGGCTCGTGACCGCAGGACCGGCTGGCTCCAGCTATGGTGGAGGCCTTCGGTGGTGTTAGGGCGGGCAAGTTCCTGAGCCTGGCTTCATGACCGGACCGATGAGGAACGAAGCGTGTGACGTCCTGACGTTACGGACTGCCGCGGAGCGGATGGCAAATCGATATCTGCCGTCACACCTTCAGGGACGCTGACTGTGAGTTCTATTTCCCCGTCCGGGGCGAGCCGCCATTCGCTACTGATGGTTCCGTAGGTAGTTGTCAGGCTGGTCTTTGCCCAGTCAATTCCTGGTCCCGGCTTCGGGGCGAAGAGAATCCTTGCGTATCCCGGTTCCAAGGGGCGGATGCCTCCGACTACTTTGTGGAGCCAGTCTGCGACAGCACCGAGGGCGTAGTGGTTGAAGCTGGTCATCTCGCCGGGATTGATGGCGCCATCGGGCAGCATCGAGTCCCAGCGTTCCCACACCGTGGTCGCTCCCATGGTTACCGGGTACAGCCAGGACGGACATTGTTCCTCCAGGAGCAGCTTGTATGCGTCCTCGATGTGTCCGGATTCCGAAAGTGCCCATGTGATGAACGGTGTTCCTGCGAAACCGGTGGACACCTTGTAGCCGTTCTTGGCCACGAGCTCTGCCAAGCGGTCCCCTGCAAAGGCCCGTTTTTCTTCGCTGTCGAGGACCTTGAAGGCAAGGGCGAGAGCATAGACGGTGGTGCAGTCGCTGAGAATAGTTCCGTCGGCGGCGACATAGTGCTCATTGAACGCGGCTCGCGTCCGTTCGGCTAAACCGGTGAAATGCTTTGCGTCGCTGGTGCGGTCAAGGAGTGACGCGGTTTGGGCCATGATGTTGGCCGTCCTGTAGAGACAGGCTGTCGCTACAACGCCTTTGTCGGCCTTCGATATCCATGGCTGGTCGGCCGGTCCATCCGGGTCAAGCCAATCGCCGAACTGGAATCCCTGATCCCACAGATTGCTGGGGGAGAGGAGCCCTTCCACGCGGGTGATGTGCGTAGTCATTGATTCGTACTGCCGTTCCAGCACGGTTTTGTCCGCGTACGCTTCCCATAACGCCCACGGGACCCAAACCGCGGCATCTCCCCACACGGCAGCTGACTCCGGTGCCGGGAAGTACGGTGGTCGTTCTTCGTACTTCAGGACGTCCGGGACAGTGAAGGGTACGATGCCGTCCGCGGCCTTCTGTTCGGCGGCCACGTCCAGCAGCCAGTCCTGCAGGAAGTCCTTTACGTTGAAGAGGAACGCGGCCGTTGGCGCGAAGACGGAGATGTCTCCGGTCCAGCCGAGGCGTTCATTGCGTTGCGGGCAATCAGTGGGCAGGTCGAGGAAATTTCCTTTCAGTCCCCACACGACGTTCTGGTGCAGTTTGTTCACCAAGACGTTGGAGCACTCGAACCACCCTGTCCGGTCCAGTGCGGTGTGGACGACCACTGCCTCCAGCGAATCCTGCGTCAGCTCCCCGGGCCACCCGGTTACCTCGGCGTAGCGGAAGCCGTGGAACGTCTTGGTCGGTTCGAAGAAGTCGTGGCCTCCGGAGAGGGTCAACGTGTCGGTGGCAAGTGCTGACCGGAGTGGGCGTGTGCCCAACTCGCCGTGCTCCAGAACTTCCGCATGCCGCAGGGTGATGACGGAACCGGCCTCGCCCTGAACAGTGAAGCGGAGCCAGCCGACGATGTTCTGGCCAAAATCGATCAGCGTCTTGCCAGCGGGTGAGGTAAAGATGCGTTCCGGTTTCAGGACTTCGTGTCGCACCACGGGGGCACTGATCGGCTCGACCAGTCGGGAAAAGTCAAGGTCGACCACGTGCACTCCGGCCCAGGAAGATGTGTCGTGACCCGGTTCTGCCCATGCCTTATCAATGCTGCGGGCGTCGATGGCCTGACCGTTATACAGATCATTTGCTGATATGCCGGATGGTCCCGCTTTCCAGGAAGGATCGCTGTTGACCGTTTGGACGAAGCCGTCAGAGTACTCGATGTCCAGCTGGCCGAGGAAGGCCAGTTCTGAGCCGTAGAAGGCTGAGTTGCCGTTGAAGGACAGGTTGCCACGATACCACCCGTTCCCCAGGGAGACTCCCAGGACGTTGGCGGGCTGCAGCAGGTTGGTGATGTTGTAAGTGCTGTAACGCAGGCGCCACTCGTAGGAGGTCCAACCGGGGCTGAGGACGTCTTCGCCGACGGGGCGCCCGTTAATCGTGGCTTCAAAGATTCCGAATGATGTTGCCCTGAGGATCGCCCGAACAGGCGCACCATGGTCTTCGACCAGTGTGAATTCTGTGCGAAGCAGCGGTGCGCCATCGAAATCCTCATCGGGCGCGATCATCGATGCGGACCAAGTTAGTGCAGTCATGTGCTTCTTTCGATCTGGTGGAACGGTTTTATGATGCTCCGGCGCTCACGGGCGCTGGACCGGCGGATAGCGATTCTGATTGTGAACTTTGGAGCCATTCATTGGTGCGCTCGTTTACCACGAACCTTTCAGCCATGCGGAGGTAGCCGGCGGTATTTGGGTGTAGCCCGTCGGGGAGGTCGGAGGCATCGTTTGGTCCGAACAGTTCCAGGCCGTTGAGGTAGTAGAGCGCAGAATCTGTCACGGACCGGGCACCGACGATGTCGGTGAGGATTGAGCGGACGTCGGTGAGGTTCAGCGACCCGAAGTTCTGGTCGGGCATCGATGACGGAACGGTGCGAAGCTTCATTGCCTCCATATCCCAGGTGATCGGCCCCGGGTCGTGCTCCTGCATCGGGCAGGCGATGGGTGAGATGAGAAGGATCGGAACGTCGGGTTTCGATTCCCTGATGGTGTCCAGGAAGGCGTGGACGGCGGGGATGAAGGTTCGGCGCTTCATCGTGTCCCCGTTGACGATATTGATGCCAATCTTGAGGCTGATGAGGTCCGCGTCTAAGTCGCGGATGACGCGTGCGACGAAGTGGTCAAGGTGCGCACCCCCGCCGAATGCCATCGAGGTGAGATTCAGGCCTAGCTTCCGGGCTGCCACTGCTGGCCATGTTGAGAGCGGCGAATCTGCTTCCGCGCAGTGGCTGATGGAACTGCCGTAGTGCGTCCACCTAGGGATGTTGGAGGATGCCGCGGCACGAACAGGCGCGTCGGCCTGCAGATCAAGGATCTCGATTGCCGCGTTGTTCGGGAGCCAGATCTCAACATCGCGGGGAGTGCCGTTCCCTCCGATCTCGAATACCAGCGAGGCAGGCTTCCCCGCATGGTGCTGGGGGCGCCCGGAAATTTGGAGCAGATCGTAGGATCCTTCGGTTTCCCGTTGCTCGAGCGTTAGCTCGCCGCTGACGGCACCGTATGTGACCTTGACGGAGTCCGGGTCCATGCCTGGGAAGAAGCGCCGGGTCGAGAGCGCGGTCAGCGTCAGCTGCGTCGCCGCTGTCGTCAGGGCAAGTCGGACTCCAGAGGGTTGCTCAGCATTGATCCTGAGCGTTTCCTCGTCGTGGTAGGCGTCCACTGTTCGCGGAAGCCGGTGCGGAACCACACCTCTGGGGGTGTGTTCCAGGTCCAGGACTCCGCGGAGTGCGTGGACGATGAGCTCCCGGGTGGCTTTGCTCATGGTGTTCATGCCCGGACCGCGTTCAAGTCCAGGCCCCAACCGATGGGAAACAGCGGGTCCTTTGTATCAGAGGGCACATCGGGACAACTCGCGGCAACGGCGTCCATGCTGCGAGGCAGTTCGAAGGGCAGCTTGCCGTGGGGGCGGGCCCGGCCGGTGAGGACGCTGAGGACGGCATCGTCGGACGCCCCGTAGTCAGCGACGATGGCGGTGGCGACACCAGCGAGGGGTGTCAGTATTGCGGGCCTTGTCAGTGTGACAACGAAGACAAGGGGAACCTGCTGGGCAATTGCCCGCATCTCGTCGATGTAGTCCTCGGAAAAGTCGAGGGACCCCTGTTCCATCCCACTTTCGAGGAAATAGGTGTCGCGTTCCTCATAGGGAGCATGAGATCGCACGATGGCGACCGTCGCGTCTTCCAACGGTGACGGCGTCCATCCTGCCGGCAACGCCGATACTTCGATGTTGACGAGATAGGCCTTCTGCGGCTCGGCCACCGGGAGCAGCGGTCGTCCCTCTACGTCCTTGTTCGTGAGCACAGTGAGGGACGCTGCCTGCGTGGCCCTGCCCAAATCAATGTGTTCGGCGGACCCGATCTCCACGTTTCCGTCACCTGTGCCCGGCGTCATGATGCCCAGGTCACGCATCAATGCGACATTGCGGCGGACGGACTCGTCGAGACGGTCCTCGCTGAGGTCGCCGGACTCGATGAGACCGACAACCAGTTCGGTGTCGCTTTCACCGCCGAACTGGTCGACGCCGGCTTCGAGAAGCTTCTTGACACGCTGGTGGCGGTCCAGGTGCTCCACACCCCAGGCGCGGGCCGGGAACGGTTTGCCGAAAACGTTCGCGTCGGTGATCAGTCCGAAGTCGCTGAGGATGATCCCGTCGAATCCGAGTTCCTCGCGGAGCAGCGTGGTCAGGATCTGGCGGTTGAAGGCGAAGCCAACTTCCTCGACGGCTTCACCGTTTAGGGTCAGTCCTACCGGCATACCGTAGTAGGGCATGATCGCTGCCGTTCCGGCGTCGATCGCGGCCTCGAAGGGAATCAAGTGGTCGCGCAGTCGGCCTCCCGGGTAAACCTGCTCGCGCCCGTACGGGAAGTGCGGATCCTCGCCGTCGAGCTGGGGGCCGCCTCCCGGAAAGTGCTTTGTCGTCGCGGCGATGCTCGTTGGTCCCAGGGTAGGGCCCTGCAGGCCCTCGAGGTAGGCCCGGAGGAGGGTCGCGGTGAGCTGGGGGTCCGCGCCGAAGGATTGGGCCTGCCGGGCCCATCGCGGTTCCGTCGTGAGGTCCACCTGAGGGTGAAGCGCCATGCGCACACCCATGGCGAGGTAGTCCTGCCGAACGATGTCGGCGAAGGTCCGCACGGCGTCGGGGTCACGGAGGGCACCCAGTCCGATAGGTTCCGGCCATTGCGAGACGCCGCTTGCGCGGTGGCTTGCCCCTGCGTTTTGGATGAATGAGTGCCGTGGGTCGGTTGAGAAGATGATGGGGAGCCTTGACCCGGTGGACGTAGCGAGGTCCTGCAGGGTCTGGAGTACCTTGCCAGCCTTGGCCGGCTCGGGCATGCCTGCGAGGCAGAAGTAGCGGATGCCCTTGTCTACTATTTGATGCCGCAAAGAGCCGCCACCCAGTGGGGAGGGTGCGTCGAGGTCGAGATCCTCGCCGATCATCACTATGGGCTGGAAGAGCAGGCCAATCTTCTGCTCGATGGTGAGATCGCCGAGGATTTCGTCGACACTCCTGCTGTGCGCGGTTGATGTGCGAGTGGGATTCATGCGTGGGTCCGTCGTTTCTCGTCGAGGCCGGAAGTCATTGTGGCCGCCCGCGCCTGCCGGCGTTCGGCCTGGCGTTTTGGATCGGCTACAGGGGCTGCCAAAAGCAGGCGTTGGGTGTACGGGTGCTCGGGTGTGCTGGTGACTTTGGCCGCTTCACCGGTTTCGACTATTTGTCCGCCGTACATCACCGCGACCCTGTGGCTCAAGACCCTGACGACGCTGAGGTCGTGAGAGATGAACAGCAGGGCGACGTTTGTCTCTTTCTGTACGTCCAGGAGCAGTTCCATTACCTTGGCCTGGGTCGTCAGATCGAGGGCGGAAACAGGTTCGTCGCAGACGATGAGTTTTGGTGACAGCGCAAGTGCCCGCGCGATGGCAACGCGCTGTCGTTGTCCTCCACTGAACTCTCTGGGGTACCGCTGGAGTGCATCGGCGGGCAGGTGAACGACGTCGAGCAGTTCGCTGATGCGTTGTGCTGATTCTTTCCGTCCGATTCCTCGGGCCCTCAGCGGTTCCGACAGCGTGTCACCGATGGTCAGAGCGGGGCTGAGGGAGGAATACGGGTCCTGGAAGACAGCCTGCATCTCCGCTGCAAGTTCGCGACGCCGCTGTTTAGTGGCTTGGGTTATGTCCTCTTGGCGGTAGGTGATTGTCCCGCCGGTTATGGGTGCCAGGCCGAGCACGGCTCTTCCCAGTGTTGATTTACCGGACCCTGATTCGCCGACCAGGCCAACAGTTTCGCCCGGACGTATATCCAGGCTGACCCCACGAAGGACCTGGAAGCTTTTTTTGAGCAGTCCTTTGGAGCGGTATGTCACCTCCAGGTTCTTGACGTCGAGCAGGGGCTCGGCAGAGCTGGAAGCAGCGTGGTGTGCGGCTGTTGCATTAAGGGAAGTCATGCCCTCACCTCGGGGTTTGCCCAGGCGGGGCGTGCGGGTGCATCATCCAGCAGGGCGGCGAATAGTTTTTTGGTGTAGTCGTGTGCGGGGTTGCTGAACAATGCCTCGACGGGACCGGTTTCGACGATGGATCCGGAACGCATTACGGATACCCGGTCGGCGAGGTCGGCCACCACGCCGAAATTGTGGGTTACGAGGAGCATCGCCATTCCCTCTTCACGCTGCAGTGTCCGCAGGAGATCGAGGATTTCGGCTTGGACGGTGACGTCGAGGGCTGTGGTGGGTTCGTCGGCGATGATCAGCGCAGGTTTGCAGGAAATGGCGCCGGCTATGAGTACTCGCTGGGCCATTCCTCCGGAAATCTGGTGCGGGTATGCCGAGTAAACGCGTTGCGGATCGTTGATGCCGACCCGTTCAAGGAGGTGCATGACGTTGTCCCGCGCCGTTTTGCGGTCCATTTCCAGCAGGATCCGCAGTGGCTCGGAGAGCTGGTGTCCGATGGTGTAGGAAGGATCGAGATTTGAGAGGGGCTCCTGCGGCACGTATCCGATGCGGCGGCCGCGGATGGCGGCCAGTTCCTGGGGGCTGGCGGAGGTCAGCTCGGTACCATCCATCCGGATGGTGCCGGCCATGATTCTGCCACCCTCGGGCAAGAGACCGAGAATGGACCAGGCTGTCTGGGTTTTACCCGAGCCGGACTCGCCGACCAGGGCGTGGACTTCTGCCGGGGCGACCCTCAGGGATACGCCGTCCACTACTGTTTTCCAGCTGCCGTTGACCTGGTATGCAACGGAGAGGGAATCTACTTCCAGAAGCGCAGGAGCGTCGGGAATGTTGTCTTTGTGGCTGACGGGTGGGGCCGGGCGGGGGTTGGGTGGCGACCATACGAGCCTGCGGTCCTCGGACCTGTCACCTGTCATTTCGAGCTCGTCGCGCAGGGCCGTTCCCAGTAGGGTGAAGGCGATGCAAGCCAGCCCGATGGCAAGGCTGGGCCAGAGGATCAGTACGGGCCCGCGAAAGATGTTGTAGAAGCCTTCGGACAGCATGCCGCCCCATGTCGGGAGAGCTGGGTCACCGAGGCCGAGGAAGTCCAGTGCGGCCTGGATGGCTATGCCGACGCCCAGGAGGCCGGCGGTCAGGAGGATGGCGGGGGCGCGTACTGCGGTCAGGACGTGCCGTCCGATAATCCTCAGGTCGGTGAGCCCGGAAACCTTTGCGGCATCAATGTAGAGCTCCTCGCGTACACCGCGGACGGCGTTGAATACCACCCGGTAGTAAGAGGGGGCGAGGATGACACCGAAAATTCCCATGACGACCCACAGGGATGGGCCGACTACTGCTCGGACCGCCAGCAGCACCACGATGGCCGGCAGGGAAAGGATCAAACCTGACAGCCACGCCGCTACTGTATCGAACCATCCGCCTCGGTATCCGGCGATCAGACCGGCCGGAACTCCGATTACCGCGGCAACGGCGACGGCAACAGACGCGCCTGCGAGGCTGACGGACGTGGCGTGAATGAGTCGGGAGAATACATCGCGGCCGGCGCTGTCAGCACCAAGCAGGTGCTCAGGGCTCTGAGGGGCAAAGACCAGCTGCAGGGATGCTGCGTTCGGATCATGCGGTGCAATGAAGGGCCCAACCAGGGCCACCAGTGCCATTACAGCTATGTAGGCCGTGGCAGTGATTCCCAGGGGGTTGCGGAGCAGCCGGCCAAAGAGGTGCTGTCTGCCTGCCGCTGGGGGTACAGCGTCGGCGAGGGTTTGGATTTGCTGGGTCATGACTGCCGCATTTTCGGGTTGAGCCATCCCTGAAGCAGGTCGATGGCAAGGTTTACGAGGAAGACGACGATGGCTGTGATGATGACGAGTCCCATCACGATGGGTATATCCCCCTGGGCGGTCGCGGTGATGGCGGTTTGGCCAAGCCCTGGAAGGGAGAACACTTGTTCCACAACGACAGCTCCTCCGAAGAGGACGATGAACTGCAGTCCCAGGACGCTCAGGGCGGGTGCGGCTGCGTTCCTCAGGACGTGGGCGAACATCACCCGGCGTTCGGGTAAGCCGCGGGCGCGCAACGTGCGGACATAGTCGAGGCGGCTGGCATCGATCATTGAACCGCGGATTTGCTGTGCGACGCCGGCGGTGGCAGCAATGGAAAGTGCGATGACAGGCAGTGTGATCGTCGAAAGCCAGCCGATGATTGAGGCATCCGGCCGGGTATAGCCCGTGGCAGGGAACCAGCGCAGGGTTAGCGCGAAGACAAAGACCAAGACCAGTGCTACCAGGAAGCCAGGAACGGCGGCCAGGGTAACGGATCCGATCTGGATGAAGCGGTCCAGGGGTCCCCGTTTTCGGGCTGAAGCGACACCGAGACAAACAGCAACTACAGCGGAAAGCAGAACCGCTCCGATGGTGAGCGTGAGAGTAACGGGCAACCGGGTGGAGAGCGCCTCGGTTACGGACTGTCCAGTGAACCAGGACCGTCCGAGATCGCCTTGAACGGCCCCGCCGGCCCACTCCAGGAACTGCGCCGTCAGGGGGCGTTCAAGACCAAGCTGCTGCGTCTTGCGGTCCACGAGCTCCTGCGGGGCGTTCTGTCCGACGATGTTTCGTGCTGCATCACCGGCGCTGAGGTTGAGAAGGAAGAACGTGACGATGCACAGCGAAGCGATGGTCAGGATTCCGGCCAAGAGCCGCTGAAGGATGAATTTAGTCATGAGAATGGTTTTCGAGTGCCGGGGGCAGGGCTATCCCTGCCCCCGGCAACACGATCAGCTTTCGGGTTTGATGTTCCAGAGGTAAGGCATGCCGTTGTCGGACTGAATTTCGACCGAGATGCCGGGCTTGCTGAAGAAAGCGCTTTGGGCACGGTAGGACGGTGCGAACCACGCCTGTTCCACGACGTACCTGTTCAGGTCCTGGCTGGTCTTCTTTGCTTCCTCGCCCTCTGCAGTGCCGAGTTTCATCATGAATTCCATGATCTTGGGATCTTCAAACTTGAAGGCGTTGAACGGAGCCCATGGCGCCAGAGCAAACTGAATTCCAGCCCAGCCAGACTTGGGCGTCTCCAGAATCATCGGGAAAGCTGCCCAGGTTCCGCCGAGCATTTTGCCGAAGAGGTCATCGCCGGTGGTCTCCCACGTAACGTTGATGCCGGCCTTGCCGAGCTGCTCCTTGTAAACCGCGAACTCTGACTCGGGGACGAAGTTGTTGCTGGGCATGACCAGGTCAAGTCCGTTGGCGTAGCCTGCGTCAGACAGAAGCTTTTTGGCCTTTTCCACGTCATAGGGGTAGGCGTTATCCAGTTCGGGCAGGTACGCGTTAGAAGACTTGTCGAACGTTTGCGCCGTCGGTGATCCGTATCCTGAGGCCAGTCCCTTGACGAGTCCTTCGCGGTCCAGGGCGTGATTGATGGCCTGCCGAACGCGCACGTCCTTCAGCGCAGGGTTGAGCTTGCCGGCCCGGTCCGCGAGAACGAAACCGGCCCAGGTGCCTTCGGCTATCCGGGTCTCGTACCCTGCTGCCTCGGCCTCTGGAATCTGAGTCGGAGTCTGCGATGCCGTAGCGTCGACCTGCCCGCCCTTAACGGCGTTCATCAGCGCGGTCGCGTCGCTATAAAGCGTCATGGTGATGGTCTTGTAGTGTACGGATTCAGCGTCCCAGTAGTTCTCTTTGGCGTCGAACACGTAGCTGGACCCCACAACTGTTTCGTCCTTGTCCAGAACGTAAGGGCCGCTGCCGACGGGGTTGTTGGATGCGTCCGGGTCATTCCACATCGCCGGGCTTCCCACGAGCCCTGCAGCCTGGGACAGCGTAGTCAACAGTGAAGGGTCAGGGTTCTTCATTGTCACCAGGATGGTTTTTTCATCCGCAGCCTCTGCGTTGGCCATGTTGGACAGGTAAGTGGCGTTGGCCGCCGTGCCGTCACGGAACCGCTTCAGGCTTTCGGCTGCAACTTCAGCCGTGACTGGCGTTCCGTCACTGAACGTGACCCCATCGCGCAGCGTCAGGGTGAGTTTCGTCTTGGAGTCGTCCCATTCCCATTTATCAGCGAGTCCGGCGACGATTGTTCCGTCAGGCTTTGCCCGGAGGAGGGTATCGTACACGGCCTGGAGATATGGGGATTCCATTGCCCATGCCGCCTCCCAAGGAGCGAAGGAGGTATTGGGGGCGAGCACACCGAGCCGGAGTTCTTCGGACTGCGCCGCATCACCCCCGCTTGGTTGCCCGCCTACGCAGGCGGTTAGAGCAACGAGTGTGGCAACGCCGGCCGTCGCAAGCCTCAGGATGCGCTGGTGCATCTTTGCACGGTCCTTTCAAAAAACGGGAGTCTCTAGGTCCCGCTACAGCAGGACAATGTGAACCTATCATCAAAACCTTAGGTGTCAAAGGTTTTTGGGAAAGAAATTCTTAGGCCTCAAAGGTTTTCATCGTGACCCCTCCGCTGATACGGTCACTTGAGTGAGTACGACAACAACCAAACCCCGCGGGGAATACGCCAAGTCAGCCCGTCGACGGGATGAGATAGTAACGGCGGCCCTTACCGTTTTTTCATCTTCAGGGTTCCTCAACGCTTCAATGAGTGAGATTGCCAAGCGGGCCGGACTCACATTGCCTGGATTGCGGCACCATTTCGGGTCCAAGTTCGACCTGCTGCAGGAAGTGATGTTCCGACGCGATCTGGACGCGAATAAACACCTGGAAGGCCGGACGGGGATCGATTTGCTCAGGGGTCTCGTCGAAATCGCCGACCGGGATCAGGATGATGCCTCGCTGACACAAATGTTTGCCATGCTGGCCGCTGAAGCGACGGACCCGGAACACCCTGCCAATGCGTACTTCGGCAGCCGTTACGACATGATTGTCGACACCGTGCAGCGGGCTTTTCGGGAGGCCGCCGCGGAGGGCGCCTTGCGGCCAGGCCTGGATCCGGGCGGGCTGGCCAGAACCTACATTGCCCTATCTGACGGCCTGCAGTTGCAAGCCTTGTATCGGCCGCAGGCCTTCTCGCAGGCACAACTGACCCGCAACTTCCTTAACGAGTACCTGACGGTTTCACTCTGAACGCTGCCGGGGCAGCCACCCGGTGCGCACACTGGTCCCCAAGGGTACCCTTCCTTTGTTAGAGGTCCAGGTCAACGTGCAGCTTCAGGTTGTTTCGAATGGCCGCAACAAGGTCCATTGACTCCGGCTCCAAGAGCCACTGCACTTGAAGGCCATCACTGCCCGCTGCGATCAGTTCAGCCGTTTCTTCCGGGGACAAGCCCGTCTGCTTGAGCAGCCCCTTGCTATTAAGGTCCCTCAACGCCGCGGTCAGCGTCCTGCGGACAAGCCTGTAACGCCGCTGAAAGTAGTGATGGGCCGGGTGGTCGGGCGAAGTGGCCTCCGCCGCCAGCGTCGCGAAAAGCTGCACAAGCTGCGGCTGAGAGGCATTGTGCCGGGCAGACGTTATAAGGCTGCGCATCCACTCCTCACCGTCTGGGGCTGCAATGTTCAGGTGCAGGCGTCCAATGACTTCAAAATCCCTTCGGTCCAGCACCCCCTTTAGCAACGAGGCCTTCTCGGGGAAGTGACGAAGGAGGCCGGTCTGTGTGAGGCCGGCGGCGGCCGCTACTTCCCGCAGGGACGTAGCATGGTAGCCCTTCTCACCGAATAGCTGCACCGCTTTGTCGAGGATCTGTTGGCGTCCACTTTCAGAGGGGACAGCCCTCTCGCCCCTACTTGGTGTTCGACTGAGGGGCGGGTTTTGAACAATCGCCATATCATCCCTTCATATAAGCTTTCCGGCCCCCGGTGCTGATGCCGGCCGGCTTATCGTCGCAGGCTTTCTCGTGACCTCAGCATGCAGCAAGGTCTGCCTGGCTACCATCTGGTGGTTTCATCCTCCAGATAATCCTCGGCTTAGCGTCCCGGACACTGCCTCACCCAGTTCATCTCAGGGGAGATGGACGGGATGCGCGGGTGCGTCCTGTCCCTCCGCGGAATCGTGGTGTTGCTGCGGAACAGCAACCTTGATCATGAACGCGGCAATGATCACGGAGGCAAACAGCAGGCCTGTGGTCGCTAGAAACACCGCCCTATGCCCGGCTACTACTGCCTCCACGGTAACGATCTCGGCGGGCCCTACGGCATACAGGTACACGAGCGTGATTAGAGAAAGGCCGAGCGAGCCACCTATCTGACCGGAGGCACTGGACGCTGCAGCAGCCGCTCCAGAGTCCTCAACGGCCACGTTTTGGAGTGCAAGGTTTTGGACCGGGACAACCGAGAACGCGAATCCCATACCAAACAGGATCATCCCCGGAAGGATTTCCACCCAGTAGGAACCTCCGGCAGTCAGCTGGCTGAGCCAGAGCATACCCAAAATGCTGATCAGTGGGCCGATGACCAACTGCCGGCGGGGCCCGAACCTGGTCATCATGCGGATGGCGAACGGTACGCTGGCCATCAGTGAGGCCGTGATGGGGATTGTTGCAACCCCCGCCTGCAAGGGCTCCATCTGAAGAACTGTTTGCAGGTGAAACGTCAGATACAGCATCGCTCCGACCATGACGGCGCCCATTAATGCCTGCAGGAGGAATGCCGCCGCCCTGGTCCGGTCGCGAAGCACATACAGGGGGAGCAGGGGCGAGGACGCGCGCTGTTCCACCTTGACGAACAGCACCAGCAAGACGATTCCGAGGGCAATCGGAGCAAGGGCCTGAAACCCCACAGGGGACTCCTCAATGCGGGTGAGACCGTAGACCAGGAAACCAAACCCACTGGAAACTGTTAATGCTCCGATTAGATCGTGCCGACCGGCGCCGGCCGACTTGCTCTCTGCCAGCACCCACACTCCCATGATCAGTCCCAGCAGGACGATGGGAACGTTGATCAACAGGCACCAACGCCAGTTGGCAAATTCCGTGAGTACGCCGCCCAGAAGCAGACCCAAAACGGAGCCCACTCCCGAAAGGCTGCCAAACACGGCGAAAGCACTGTTCCGCTCCCTGCCGGCAGGGAAGGTGACGGTGAGGATTGCCAGCGCCGCCGGGGCCAGCAATGAGGCTGCAAGTCCTTGGCCTCCGCGGGCCAGAAAGAGGTTGAGGCCGTTTGGGGCAAGCCCACCCCATACCGATGCTGCCCCGAACATGGCCAGCCCGAGGAGAAATGTTCGCTTGTGCCCCCAGCCGTCAGCGATGCGGCCCCCCAGCAGGAGGAAGGCGCCAAAAGCAAGAACGTACGCTGTGATAACCCAGTGACGGTCTGAGTCCGCAAGAGATAGCTCTGCCTGGGCCCGCAGCAGGGCAACATTAACGATTGTTCCGTCCAGCACGACCACAAGCTGGGTTAACGCGACCGTACCAAGGATGAGCCAGCGGCGGGCCGGAAGTGCGAAAGTAAACAAAAGCGGGGTCCTTTCGAAGATGCTGAAAGGTCCTTGGGTTTCCAGCCCGGATCATGCGCTCGATGAAGGAGCAGCACAACCACGCCGACAGAGGTGCCGGCTAAGACGAATGCCCACGAAGCATAGGTCGAAAGAAGTTGCGCAGGCAAGTCCGATGAATCGCTAGTTCAACTTCACGGGCGGAACACTAACCTCCACAGAGTGCGCAGACAGCGGAAAAAGCCCCGGCAATTTAGCCCCCGCTCTCTGCAGGACTGAACGTAGCCACGCCGTGGATGCTTCGTTCGTCCGGGAGGGATGCCAAAACATGGCCTCAACCAAGTACGCCGGCCGGTCGAACAGCACTATCCGCAGGTCTGCACCCCGACAGGCGCGGACGGCCAGCATACGCGGTACCACTGCAACAAGATCTGTACCCTCTACCAGCGAAGGCAGCGGCAGGAATCCGGTCACCATTGCAGCTACTTGCCGCTCAATGCCACGGCTGTTGAATAGCTTGTCTGCCGGGGTGAGAATTCCTTCACCAAAATGGGCAACGGCGTGCGGCGCGTCCGCCAGGTCGCGAAGAATCAACTTCGGCCGTTGCAGGAGGGGATTATCTTTATCCGCCAGTACCACAAAGTCGTCCCTGAAGAGCTGCTTCGATTCTCCCGCCATGCTGTAACCCGTCGGTCCCACAAGCACATCCGTCTTGGTGTAGTCCGTGATGTCCCGGCGCAGCCCGGATGTGGGAATGAGGTCTACTGATGCATACGGCGCCTCGTCTCGGAGAATCCTCCGCAACGGCCCGACCAGAAGGGATGCTGCGTAATCGGAAGCAGCGATGACAAAGGAGCGTTCGCTGGTTGACGGTTCGAATGCCGACTCTGACCGGGCAGCTCTCTCCACATGAATCATTGCCTCATGCACTAACGGCATCAACGAGTTCCCGAAGGCGCTGAGTTCGTAACTCCTTCCAGTTCGAACCAGAAGCTCATCATTGAAGTGGCGCCGAAGCTTCGCCAGCGTAGCGCTCATTGCGGGCTGGCTCGTCCCGAGCCTTTCCGCAGCCTTGGAAACATTCCGGAGCTCAAGCAGAGCCTGGAGTTGGGGGAGCAGGTTGAGGTCCAGCTTTTTCATCAGCACACCGTATCAACTATTCGTGTTTCTTATACATGAGATAAGAAAACGACTCTTCATCGAATGAATTGGATTCGAGATAGTTGAGCAGCGAACCATCACCCGCAGAAACAAAGCAGAAGGACTTCAACGTGGAAACTCCGCTCTCCCATCTTGCCCACCTCGAGATCACCACCCCGGACGTCGAAGCCTCGGCACGGTTCTACGAGGAAAAGTTCGGCATGCGCATCATCGACCGCGTGGACGGCAACGTCTATCTGCGCTGCTGGGGCGACTACTACCGCTATAGCCTGGTCATCACCGAAGGACCGGAAGCGTCCCTGGGCCGGATGGCCTGGCGCACCAACTCCCAGGCAGCCCTTGAGGCAGCAGCCCAGCGCATCGAGGCGACCGGATTCCAGGGCACCTGGACCCCTGGTGGCCACGGCTTCGGCAAGGCCTACGAATTCACCGGCCCCTACGGCCACCCCATGCGCCTCTTCTATGAGGTGGAAAAGTTCGTTGCCGAACCCGGCTTCGAGTCCACCTACCCGGACCGGCCGGAGCGGCGCAGCAGCCACGCCGCAGCACCGCGTTTCCTGGACCACGTCACCGTCGCGGCTTCCGATGTCCGCGGCTTCGCCAAGTGGTACAACGAAGCTCTCGGTTTCCGCGTCATGGCCTTTGTGGACCTGGATGAAGCGCCCATCACGGTCTTCTCCGTGCTGACCACCAATGAAAAGTCCCATGACCTGGGCGTTGTCCTGGACACCTCCAGCCGGGCAGGCCGAGTCAACCACATCGCCTTCTGGGTGGACGCCACCGAGGACCTGCTTCGCACCGCGGACGTGCTGATGGAAAACGGCACCCCAATGGAATACGGCCCCTCCATCCACGGCGTGGGCGAACAGAACTTCCTCTACTTCCGTGACCCGTCAGGCCTGCGCGTGGAGCTCAACTCTGGCGGCTACCGCAACTACGTCCCGGACTGGGACGCCAACACCTGGAAGCCCTCACTCGGGTCCAACAACTTCTACAAGAACGGCGCCATGCCGCACTCCATGACCGAATCCTTCCCGCCGGCCGAAGGCTTCACCGCCACTGAAGAAGGCGCCTCCCCGGAAATGAAGGAAGCCCTCCTCAACCCATACGCGAAGCAGGGACGGGGCTAGAAGATATGCCTGAAGCTACCTATGCCCTCATCCGGTTCCAGGAAGCCGGTGACAGCAAGGCCCGCGCGGGCCTGCTCGCCGGCAACCGGGTCCTGCCGCTGGACGGGGACATCAACTCCCTCATCGAGCACTGGGACACCACCGAAGCCCAGCTGGACGCCCTCGCCGCCTCCGCAGGGGAAGACGCCGGCCTGGCACTGGCCGACGTCGAGGTCCTCGCCCCGGTGGAGCCGGCCCAGGTCCTGCAGACCGGCGCGAACTACCGCAAGCACGTCATCGACCTCGCCGCAGCCCACCGCGAACCGAGCGAAGACGAAGAGGAAGTGCGCGCCAAGACGGCCGCCATGATGGACAAGCGGGCAGGCCAGGGCACACCGTACTTCTTCATCGGCCTCCCGACGGCGATCGCCTCCGCCACGGACGACCTCACCCTTCCCTCCTACTCCAAGTCCCACGACTGGGAGCTGGAACTGGCAGCAGTCATCGGCAGGACCGCGTTCCGGGTCACCCCCGAAGAAGCCCTGGATTACGTCTTCGGTTACACCATGGTCAACGACATCACCACCCGTGAATACGTCTTCCGCAAGGACATGCCGGCCATCGGCTCGGACTGGTACCGCGCCAAGAACGCCCCCGGATTCCTGCCCACCGGCCCGCTGCTGGTACCGACGAAGTTCTTCGGCGACCCGCAGGACGTCCAGGTGACCCTGAAGCTCAACGGCAAGGCCATGCAGGACGAATCCACCTCCGACATGATCTTCGGGGTGGCCAAGCTCGTCAGCGAAGCCTCCCAGATCATGCCGCTGCGCCCGGGTGACCTGGTGCTCACCGGCAGCCCGGCAGGCAACGGCCAGCACTGGGGACGCCTGCTCCAGGACGGCGACGTCATGGAAGGCACCATCACGGGCCTTGGCACCCAGCTCATCCACTGCAAGGACGAGATCCAGTGACTACGCAGGACACCGCTCCGGCGGGCGCCGCCGGCACCGGGGAATCAACCGATTCTCCGGTGATCCGGCGTGACGACCCCCTCGGCAGCATCCGCGCCATGGCAGCAGCGCACAACAACTGGGGCCGCTGGGGCCAGGACGACGTCCTGGGCACCCTGAACTTCATCGACGCCGCCAAGCGGATCGAAGCCGCCGCCCTGGTACAGACGGGTGAGGCGTTCTCGCTATCCCAGCCGTTCGACACCAACGGCCCCCAGAAGGGGTGGCGCCGGCGCACCAACCCCGTCCACACCATGACGGACACCGGTGTGGACGCCGAACGCGGCAACCAGGGCTTCCCGCACGGTTTCGGCGGCGCGGATGACGTCATCGCCATGCCGCTGCAGTGCTCCACGCAGTGGGACGGCCTCGGCCACATCTTCGACCAGGGCAAGGCCTGGAACGGCCGCGCCGCGGGCGACGTGGTCACCTCCGAAGGTGACCTGGTGACCGGCATCGAGACCGCAGCGGCCAAGATCGTCACCCGTGGCGTCCTGCTGGACGTCGGCCGCGCGCTCGGCCCCGAGCTGGGAAGGACCGACGGTGAACTGCCGGACGGCTTCGCGATCACCCCCGAGCATCTGAAGCGGACCATCCAGCTGCAGGGCCCCAGTTCCAAGGTGGGCCGAGGCGACATCGTGGTGATCCGCACCGGGCAGCACACCCGCGTCCGCCGCGACGGCTGGGGCGACTACGCCGGCGGCTCAGCCCCCGGCCTGTCCTTCAGCACCGCGCCCTGGCTGCACCACACCGAAATTGCCGGGATCGCCACCGATACCTGGGGCTTCGAGGTCCGTCCCAACGAGTTCGACGCCGCCTTCCAGCCGCTCCACCAGATCGCGATCCCCAACCTCGGACTGTTTTTGGGGGAGATGTGGGACCCGGACGGCTTGGCGGAAGCGTGTGCAGCTGACGGCAAGTACGACTTCCTGCTCACCGCGGCGCCGCTTCCCATCACCGGTGCCGTCGGGTCGCCCGTGAACCCAATAGCCGTCCGATAACGGGCAACGTCCCGATATAGCTAGCAGCAACACAAACCACCAGCAGTTACGCCGTCAATACAAAGGAGTCAGCGATGGCAGCAGTACAGAACGTCGGAATCGTCGGGGCCGGAGCCGCGGGACTGACCGCAGCCATCCTCCTAGCCGACGCCGGAATCCAGGTGGAAATCCTCGAAAAGGCGGAAGCACCGCAGACCCTTGGATCCGGAATCACCCTGCAGGGCAACGCCCTCCGGGTCCTCCGCCAGCTCGGGGTGTGGGAGCAGGTCGAGGCGAAAGGCTACGCGTTCAGCACCCTCGGCCTGCGCGCCCCGAATCCCGAAGGCAGTGTCATCGCCGTAATGGACGACATGCGCACCGGTGGCGAGGACCTGCCCGCCACCCTGGGCATGTACCGCCCCGACCTCACAGCGATCCTCCGCGAACGCGCCGAGCAGGCAGGCGCCCGCATCAGCTACGGCAAGACGGTCACCGGCATAACGGACGACAGCGGATCAGTCACCGTCAGTACCGCCGACGGCGGCAGCGCCACCTACGACCTCCTCATCGGCGCCGACGGACTGCACTCCGCAGTCCGCCAGGCCATCGGCATCGAGGTTGAACCCCAGTCCACGGGCATGGGCATCTGGCGTGCCTTCGTGGAGCGCCCCGAGGAAGTGGTCCGCACGGACCTCACCTACGGCGGCCCCTGCTTCATCGCCGGCTACTGCCCCACCGGCCCTGACACCATATACGCCTACCTGGTGGAGAAGGCACAGGAGCGCAAGCACGAGGACGGCCCCCGCATTATGGCTGAACTCGCCGCGGCCTACGGCGGCCCCTGGAACGAGATCCGGGAGAACCTGGACCACAGTGCCCGCATCAACTACACCTGGTTCACCACGCACCTCGTGGACGAGCCTTGGAACCGCGGCCGCAGCGTCATCATCGGCGACGCCGCACACAGCTGCCCGCCCACGATTGCGCAGGGTGCTGCCATGGCCATGGAGGATGCGGCTGTGCTGGCCGAACTCCTGATCAGTGCCGACGACGTTACCGAGACGCTCTGGAAAGAATTCACCGACCGCCGCCTGGACAGGGCAAAGGCAGTTGTCGACGCGTCCGTGCAGTTGGGCCAGTGGATGCTCGACGGCGTCCGGGATGCCAACGTGCCCGGCCTCATGCATTCAATCTCCAGCCTGGTGAAGGAACCCGCATGAGCGCCCGCACGCCCGAACCGGGAAACCCCACCGTTGACGTCCACGCCCACATCCTGTTTCCGGCCCTTCAGCAGCTTGTGGCGGAGGCGGATCCTGCGGGCTTCAGTGCACAGCAGGCCTTGGAAGTGCAGCGCAACGGCCTGGAATCGATGGCGGCATCGGGCCGGATGATCAAGGAGCGCTGGCCGCAGCTGACGGACCTGGACCGCCGGCTTGCCGACATGGATGCGCAAGGCGTGGACGTGCAGCTGGTCTCCCCGTCGCCGTCGCACTTCTATTACTTTGCCGGCGAAGAGCTGGCCCTGCAGGTAGGGAAGGCCGCCAACCAGGCGGTCCGGGAGTTTGTGGACCGGGCCCCTGAGCGGCTCAACGGCCTGGGCCTGGTCCCGCTCCAACACCCCGCCCTGATGGTGGAAGCCCTGGAGCACGCTGTACTGGAGTGCGGGCTGCTCGGCGTCGAAATCGGCTCGTATGCCGCCACCCCGGATGATCCGGAACGCAGCACAGTCGAACTCTCCGACCCCCGGCTGGAACCGTTCTGGAACCGGGCCGAGGAGCTGGGCGCCCTGGTGTTCCTGCACCCCTTCGGCTGCTCACTGGATGAACGGCTGGACCGCTTCTACCTTGCAAACACGGTGTCACAGCCCGCGGAGAACGCGGTGGCACTGTCCCACCTGATCTTCAGCGGCGTCCTGGACCGGCACCCTGAGCTGAAAGTGCTGGCGGCGCACGGAGGCGGCTACCTGCCCACGAAGCTTGGCCGCTCCGATCACGCGTGGAAGGTCCGGCCTGAGGCACACGGCTGCGCCCAGCCGCCGTTGTCCTACCTGAAAAAGCTGTACTTCGATTCCCTGGTGCACAGCGCCGCGGAACTACGGTCGCTCGTCGCCGCGGCGGGTCCGGAGCAGGTGCTGCTCGGCTCGGACTACCCCTTCGATATGGGTTCCGACCTCCCGGTAAACGAGGTCCAGGCTGCCGGACTCCCGGCCGACGACGAGGCTCAGGTTTTGGGCGGCAACGCACGCAGCCTGGGGATCACCGCGGCGGCCGTTTTAGCCGCCCGACCCAACACTTAAGGAACACTCACATGGTGAAGATTGCCCGTTGGAATCACGACGGCGGGACGCAGTCCGGCTTTGTGGACGGCGGAAACTGCTACGCCCTACCCGCCGGCCATTCCGTGCAGACGCTGCTCGACGCCGGACTCGACGACACCCTGCGCGTTGCCCGGGAGACCCTAGGTTCAGCCCCTCCCGTTCCGTTGGCGGAGGTGCAGCTGCTCGCCCCACTGGAGCCCGCCACCATCCGGGACTTCGTCGCGTTCGAGGAACATGTCGAAGGGGTGCGGAAGAGCATCGACGGCGTGGCGGGTGTGGTTCCCGAATGGTACGAGGCGCCCACCTTCTACTTCACGAACCCGCACACGGTGACCGGCACCGGCGAGGTGATTAGTATTCCGGCGGGCTGCGAGGACCTGGACTTTGAAACGGAAGTGGCCGCCGTCGTCGGCCGCGTCCCCGGGAGTGACGGCCGGAACCTGACCGCCGAGGAGGCGCACCGGCACATCTTCGGCTACACCGTGCTCAACGACTGGTCCGCCAGGGACCTGCAGCGCCGCGAGATGAAAGTCAGCCTCGGCCCGTGCAAAGGCAAGGACTTCGCCAACACCCTGGGGCCCTGGATTGTCACCGCGGATAAGTTCGAAGACCGGCACGACGCCGAGGGGTTCCTGCCGATCTCCATGGCCGTGGAGGTCAACGGGGAGCCCATTGGGCAGGACCTGCTGTCCAATATGGGGTGGCCGTTCGCCGAACTCGTCGCCTACGCCTCACAGGACTCAGTGGTTCGCCCCGGCGACGTCCTGGGCTCCGGGACCTGTGGTAGCGGCTGCCTCGCAGAACTCTGGGGGCGCAATGGTTCAAAGACTCCTCCGCCGTTGAAAACCGGCGATGTGGTTCGGATGACAGTGGAAGGCATCGGGACCATCGAGAACACCGTGGGCGCCCGTCGCGAAGCCGTGACCCGCGTGGCGGCCCGCGTCCGCCCCAGGATCCGGGACCTCACCGAATCGAGCACGGGTTCCTATATTTAGATACCATCGCAGCGTGCTTCCCGCCCACCTTCGAAGATGGTACTGAAGTGACCCGCACACAAGGGGGAGAGTCGGTGCTCTCCCGCGCCGTCCGTATCATTGAGGCCTTCGGGCCTGGCGATACCTCCCTGACCGTGACCGAAATTTCGCGCCGGTCCGGGCTGCACATCGCGACCGCGTCACGCCTCGTGGAAGAGCTAAGAACCTTTGGCTGGCTTGAGCGGGACGAGGACCGCAAGGTGCGAATCGGGGTCCGCATGTGGGAGGCAGTCTCCCGCGCGTCACCTACCATGGGCCTGCGGGAAGCTGCCATGCCGGTTATGGAGGACCTGCACGCCATCATTGGCCAGCACATTCAGTTGGGCGTGATGGAGGGCGACGATGTTCTTTTCGTGGAGCGTCTGACCGCGCCTGGGGCTGTCGTAAACTACACCCGCGTTGCCGGCCGGCTTCCCCTTCATGCGTCCTCCTCCGGGCTGCTTCTCCTGGCCTACGCCCCGCCGGCGCAGCAGGAACGAATCATTGCGCAAACCCTCGAGATATTCACTAAGTGGACGATTAGTACCCCCTCACAGCTGCGGGCTGCCCTTGCCGAGGTCCGCCAGCAAGGGTATGCATTCCTGGCCGGCCACATACACCCCGATGCCACCGGCATTGCAGTGCCGGTCCGAAACCCCGCGGGCAAGGTAGAAGCTGCGTTGGGAATTGTTGTCCCAAATGATGTCAGCGCCCGCTCCCGGATCGCCGTTCTTCAAGCCGCATCCTCTGCTGTTTCCCGGGCAATGGCGTATCCGGTGCCCCGGATCCCATAGCTCGCAGAAAAACGTTCTCACTCATTGAGAGCGGCGTGGTGGCGTAAGTCACTTTCAAGCGAATCTTAGGGGAGAACAAAGCGAGCAAAGGAGCCGACATGTTCGAAAAGAAATCTGTTGCAGACTCCCATGTAAAACTGACAGTGACGGCAAAGACCCGTGTTTCGAGCGACGTAGTGTCACTGACCTTGGCCCATCCCGAAGGCCGCCGGTTGCCTGACTGGACACCTGGATCGCATGTTGATGTGGTCCTGCCCTCGGGCATCACCCGGCAGTACTCCCTCTGCGGCGACCGATGGGATGCCTACAGCTACCGCATCGCGGTTTTGCACGAGCGCTCGGGGCGCGGGGGATCGGCGTACATCCACGAACAACTCACCGTGGGAACGATGGTCGCTCTGGGGGGACCGAGGAACAATTTCCGGCTGGTACCTTCCGAAAAATACCTGTTCGTCGCTGGCGGCATCGGTATTACCCCGATGCTTCCCATGATCCAGCAGGCAGACATGCTGGGTGCGGACTGGAAACTCTTGTACCTAGGCAGGTCGCGGAGCAGCATGGCGTTCCTCGATGAGCTGTCCGGCTATGGGGACCGGGTCTTGGTCCTGCCCAAAGAGGAATCAGGCCCATGTCCGCTCGAAGACTTCATCAGCGGTCCCGCCACGGATACCAAGGTCTACGCATGCGGTCCACAACGGCTGCTCGCCGCCGTCGAACGGCACTGCGGTGACTGGCCCGCTGGGCTCTTGCGCCTGGAACACTTCGCCGCCAAAGCCCACGGCGCCCCTGCACGCGACACCCCATTCGAGGTGGAGCTTGCCCAAACCGGCCTGTCCGTGACAGTTCCGCCCTCGGTGAGCATCCTCGAAGCCCTCGGAGACGCAGGCGTCAGCGTTCTAACCTCCTGCCGCGAAGGAACGTGCGGAACGTGCGAGGTCAACGTACTGGCCGGGAAACCCGACCATCGTGACTCCATTCTCGACGACGCGGACCGGGCCGCCGGTCACTGCATGTTTCCCTGCGTCTCACGCTCCTGCACTGACCGCCTCGTTCTTGACCTCTAACCCGGCTTACACCCGAAGGACCGACAATGACCGTCCAACTCACCACATCCAATGCGCCTGTCAGTGACGGCGACCCGTTCAGTTACGACGTTCTTGAGGATCCGCTCCCATTCCAAGCTGATCTTCGGGCTGCCGGACCTGTGGTTTACCTGGAAAAATATGACGTCTACGCAATGGGCCGCTACAAGGAAGTGCACGCCGCGCTAACGGACTGGCAAACCTTCCAGTCCGCAGCAGGTGTCGGCCTAAGCAACTTCCGATACGAAAAGCCGTGGCGGCCACCGAGCCTGCTCCTGGAGGCAGACCCCCCGCACCACGACGCACCCCGGGCCGTACTGAGCAAGATCCTCGGCCCCCGCGAAATCCGCAAACTAGGGGACGCATGGGCCCACGACGCCGAAACCCTTGTGGAGGACCTGCTCTCGAGAGGCACCCAATTCGACGCCGTCACCGACCTGGCCACGGCGTTTCCGCTTCGCGTCTTTCCAGACGCAGTAGGCATACCCCGCAGCGGCCGGGAAAACCTCCTACCCTATGGGGACCACGTCTTTAACGCCTTCGGCCCGCCGAACGAGCTGGTTGCAAAAGGCGCACCGCGCGTCGCTGAGCTCACAGCCTCAATAGCAGCACAATGCGCCAGAAACGTACTAACCCCGGATGGATTCGGCGCCCAGATATGGGCGGCTGCGGACAGGGGAGACATCACCTCGGCCCAAGCGCCTCTGATTGTCCGGTCGCTTCTCACCGCCGGGGTGGACACGACCGTCAACGGTTTGGCCGCCGTCCTCTACGCGTTCGCGACCAACCCAGACCAGTGGAAGCGACTGCGTGACAACCCAGCCCTCTCGCGTACCGCCTTCGACGAGGCAGTTCGCCTTGAATCACCCGTTCAGACGTTCTTCCGGACCACCACCCGGGACATCGAAATGGGCGGCACACTCATCCCCGAGGGCAAAAAGATACTCATGTTCCTAGGCTCGGCAAACCGGGATCCGCGGCGGTGGGACAACCCTGACCATTTCGACCTTGGCCGGGACCCCTCCGGGCACGTCGGGTTCGGATTCGGCATCCACCAATGCGTGGGACAGCACATCGCCCGACTCGAGGCGTCCACCCTCCTCACAGCCCTCGCCAAGCGAATCTCAACCATCGAAATCAGTGGCGAAGCACGCAGGCACCACAACAACACTCTGCGGGCGTGGGAATCCTTGCCCGTCCGGGTCCAACTGGCCTGAACAACCTTCCGGCCATAGAAACCTTCGACCCCCACAAGTTCACTCAACGCCTTGACCAGGCAGCGGCGCCGTGGCAGCTGCCGGGTCAGTGCACCCAATTTACGAGGACGTAAAGATGGACATACTCAAGGAAGTCCGCACATCTCCGATGAGCCGACTCCAAATCCGCGCCGTCGCTGTTGCGATAGCGCTGATGCTCATCGATGGCATGGATGTCGCGGTCGCCGCATACGCCGCACCGGCGCTGTCAAAGAGCTGGAGCCTGGACCCCGTTACTTTAGGGTTCCTCCTAAGTTCAGGCCTCGTCGGAATGGCAGCCGGATCGCTTTTCCTCACACCTTTCTCGGACAAGATCGGTCGGCGCCCAATGATGCTGGTCGCACTGGTTCTGGTTAGCGCAGGAATGGTCCTATCGGTCTTCGCCGGCGACGTCGTGCAACTGATGGCCTTCCGGGTCCTGGCCGGACTCGGTATCGGAGGCATGATCGCGAACTTGAACGTCTTTGTCTCCGAGTACTCATCGGACAAGCGAAGGGGCAGTATCTTCGGGCTCTACACTGCCGGGTTCGCCATCGGTGCAACCCTCGGCGGTTTCATCGCAGGACCCCTAATTCCGCAGTTCGGCTGGCGATCGGTGTTCGCCATCGGTGCGGCCGCCAGCGTGCTGATGCTCGCCGTGACATGGCGGTACCTGCCAGAATCCCTCGATTACCTCATCACCAAACGACCACACAACGCATTGTCCAGGCTGAATGTCATCCTCGCCCAAATGGGCCGAAGCGCGCTGGAAAAACTTCCCGAGTTGTCCCAGAACCAGCAGACACAGCACGGCATCAAGACCCTACTGACCGGACGTATGGCAGCCCAGTCTCTCTTGCTTTGGCTAGGTTACGGCCTAATGATTGCCGCCTACTACTTCGCGAGCACCTGGACCCCGAAACTCATCGCCACCTCCTCGGGGGACGACAGCCTGGGCGTAACGATGGGCCTCGTCGTGAACTTCGGCGGCATCATAGGCTGCTTCATCTTCAGCGCCCTGGCTATCTTTCTTCGCAGCCGTCACCTGCTGCTTGGGTCACTCCTGGCCTCCGCGCTGATCTACGTCATCTTCGGGATGGCCTTCAACCAGACCTCAGTGGCCATCATCATCGGCGCCATTCTCGGCGTGGTTACATCAGCGAACGTCGCCGGGTTCTACGCCACCACACCGGCACTTTTCCCGGCCGAGCTCCGCGGAACAGGGATCGGCTGGATGGTCGGCATCGGGCGGCTGGTCTCAATCGTTTCACCCATTCTGGTGGGTTACCTCCTGGCCGGCGGCTGGAAGGCCGAAAACATCTTCATGCTCTTCGGCGTCCCCCTGATCGTGTCCGCGTTGGCCATGGCCGCAGTGTGGTCTCTCTATGCCAGGGAAAAGTCCTTTGGCCCCGCACTCGCCAAGGTCTCCTGACCTTCATAAGATCCGAAGCGACGCACAGCAGCTGCGTTGCCAGATAGGCGGCTGTCTTCCGTCGAGCACAATGCGGCAGGCCCTAGGTTCTCGTAACGGCCGTAAGGAAATTGTCATGCGTCAATGGTTCCACTAGTCTTCGAAGCAATCAGAGCCGTGGTTTAAGAAGTTAAAGGAGCGGGCATGTCCGATCACACGTACAGCATTTCCGAAATTGTTGGCACGTCCCCGGACGGTGTCGACGCAGCAGTCCGAAGTGGGATCAGTGAGGCTTCCAAGTCCTTGAGGAACCTCGATTGGTTCGAGGTCAAAGAGATCCGTGGTCACTTGAAGGATGGCGCTGTCGCAGACTGGCAGGTGACCATGAAGCTCGGGTTCCGGCTGGAACGCTAAACTGCGGCCGCCGTCGGCTGCTGGGCACCAAGCGGCAAACGGCGCCCGGCACGCCCTGTCAAGCCCCGAAGCAAGAAGATTGCGTCTTCTTGACCACCGGCGTACTAGTGATATATTTAACGTGATGTGACGCATACCACTGCCGCTCGGTGCTACCGAAGCCGGCCCCCGTGTCGTCAACCTCCGCAGCCTGAGCCGCTTCGGTACCATCGGGCCAAAAGATCTCGTTGGGGCAGGAAACATTTGTCCGTGGGCCGTGCAAGGGCCTATGCCTCTTGCGCGGCCCAGCGGACGACGCCGTCTCCCGGTATGTCTGCTGACGCCCACCGATGTGAGGTCCCCAATTGCCGAACGTTTCACCCACTCCTGACCCTGAACTCCGTCGAGCCGTAGCAGCGCGGACCCTAAAGGTGCCACGGATCGTCGTGGCTGTCGTTCTCGAGTGCCAGGGAGACATTGCGCTGTTCCGACGAAGCCAACAACTTAACCACGACAGGGGGCTGTGGCACTGCATAACAGGCTTTGTGGAGCAGGGAACTTCCCCGGAAAAGCAGGCTGCTCAGGAGGTACTTGAGGAAGCGGGGCTGGCTTCCTCACACCTGATCAACTTCCGCGCAGGACCGTCCCTCGAGCTCATGGACCAATTGGGCAACCCATGGCGAGTTCACACTTTCGCAGCAGAAGCATCAGATTCCGCACTGACAATCAACTGGGAACACGATGCATACCGCTGGCTCGCACCGTCCGATATAGCAGGACTGACACATCGTGTGAGCTGGCTGGACCGAGTGCTCGAAGCCACCGGGCACCGAAGCGGTTGACTCAGAGGTCTTCCGGCGTCGACGCCCTTGCCTGCCTGTGGCTCATGTCGCATCCTCCACTACGGTCACCACATCGGAGAAGGGCTTACCGGCAGACATCACGGAGTCAAAGTAGTTGAAAGCCCGCTGCGCTAGCGATCGAACGATCGCGAAGTAGGCGTCTACCGCTTCCGGTCGCGCGCCCGGATCGGGCATCATTGCGCTAGGCAGGTCTGGGCACTCGAGCAGCCGATAGTCGTGAATCAGCATCGTTCTTGCGACAAACACTTCTCTGTCACTCATCTTCTCGCAGGAATCAGCAACATCCCGATAGTGCTTTGCGAAGGCGCGGTAGCGTTGGCACAGTGCGTCCAGATCCCATGCTCGCCGAATGATGGCTGACAGCCCAGGGAGTTCTGCCATCCTGCCGATGAGAACGCTCGCGTGTTCCCGTACGTCGAATTCGTCAAACAACTGTTCAAGTTCCGCCTCGCGATCATGCTGCGAAATCCACAGACCGTCCTGGACCGGCCCAAATCCGAGGAATCGAAGCCGCCGGGCAAGGCGCGTGCGTTCCAATCGCTTCGTTAACGGGATGTCATGCCACAGCATGGTCCAGGTGTCGGGAGCTACCTTCGGAGTCTCGGCCCACTCCATACGCCGGTCACCTTCATCAAGAATGCTTCCGAGCGCATCGGTAATCCGGTAATGGATAAGGCGGCCGCTCCGTTCCCGTTCAAGCATGCCGTTTTGAACCATCCGGGATAGTGCGGCTCGGGCGGCACCAACTGTAAAGCCCGCGTCAACCAGAAGCCCGACAAAGCCTCCCGACCAGATTGTCTGGCGGCGGTTCCTTACGTAACCACCCAGTAGCGTCATGGCGAGCTGCTGCGGTTGAAGCACTTCTGAATGGAATCCCCCGTTGGTCGGCACGCTGAAATCTAGCTCACTCTGCTTCCCGACTCGCTGTGGATCGGTTTTCACCTTCGTCTTTATGATCTCCTCGCACCTCCTCTTTACTTTCTAGTGTCGCTCGGTGGAAGCACGGGCTCGTCGACGCCTATGTCCAAGCCGGCACAAACAGCCGAAAAAGTGGGACCATCCATAGTTGACACTGTTAGCGAGGTCATGCGTAGATTGTCTCATGCGGATGTCACCCGCGTTAGAGGATTGCGGTGAAAAGTTACTGAACATCCGGATGGCAGGGGACTTTACTTCTGCCGCTGACCACGCCCGTATCAGCGCAGGACTGGACGAGCAATTACTCCCAGCCCTTGAGTATCAAGATCGGCGCCCCGGTTGCAGTTAGGCGGGACGCTCGATCGCCGGCCTAACAGGGCCTGCCATTCGGCAGGAAACCCTGGGGAGGACGGGTCCTCACAAAATCATTGAGTTTCAGACGACAACACACGAAGGAAGTTAAACATGACGACGGGACCCACTATCGCTGTAACCGGCGCGGCCAATGGCATCGGAGCGGCAACTGCCCAACTTCTAGTCAAGGACGGCTACACCGTAGTCGGACTGGACCTCGAACCCATCGACCTGGACGGCGTGTACGGTTACAAGTTCGATGTCACGGACATTGATGGGCACAAGGCTTTGCTCGATGAAATTGAGGCGAAGCACGGGCACATCCAAGGGCTGGCGAACGTTGCCGGAGCCTACAGCTACACCTCACTTGCCGACCTCACCATCGAAAAATTCCGCAAACAGCTGGCAGTCTTCCTCGAAGGGGCGATATTCCTCGCCCGCGAAGCAGGTCTTCGCATGGCTGAACGGAAGTCAGGTCGCATCGTCAATGTCAGCTCTACAGGAGCCACTCAGGCGATGCCTGCTTCTTTCGCTTACGTAGCCGGAAAAGGCGGCCTGGATGCAGCAACTCGCGCCCTTGCGCTGGAGCTCGCCCCTAGTAATGTCCTGGTCAACATCGTTGCTCCCGGGTTCGTCAAAACCCGCATGTCCAACGACCCCGACACCGGCGTCAATGAAGCCGACACCCCCTACTTCCGCGACCTGGTGGAACACGGCCACCTGCCGATCGGCCGCACATCCAACCCGGATGAGATCGCTGGCCCCATTGCCTTCCTCCTATCAGATCGCAACACCTACATCAGCGGCACGACCCTGGTCGTTGACGGCGGCTTGACCACCGCCCTTTAGTCCGGGGGCCGATGCGTATTCTCACTCTGCTTTGTCGCATCGGCCTCCTGCTTTCATCCCGCGGACTGGGCCCCCGCCTTAATCCCCTGCCGCTAGTGAGGCGCACTACGTTGCGTACTCATGACGGACGTCACTAAAGTGATACACTTGCCAAGGGTGGCCACTCCATTGAGGCACAAGCTGAATTAGGAGCCTTGGTCTAACGCGAACTCGTCGCAGCTTGACGCTTTCCTGTCGCTGCATCAGCCAAAACCTAAACGACGTATTGCTTTTGGAAGGACATCTAGAATGACAAAGACCATCGATACCGGGGTGTTTATCCCTGTGGGCAAGAACGGGTGGATTCATTCGGTCAACAC
>NZ_JBNHGJ010000019.1:0-88448 GCF_059091165.1 Arthrobacter sp. Hb9-2
TCTGCTCAGGCCACCACCACCTGATCCACAAAGAACAATGGACCATCACCACCATCAACAACACCCCCTGGTACACACCCCCAAAACACCTCGACCCCCACCAAAAACCCCAACAAAACACCTACTTCAAACCACCACCCCCACCAACACCCCGGAAATGAACGCGCGAAATGGGCTGACGCGAAATGGGGTTGACCCTAGAAAGGGCAGACACGAGAGAGGCGCGCGTTGGTCAACAATCTGCGTTCAACAACCGTCCTTCCGCGAGTGACCTGCTGCTATCGCCGGGCTCCGTTAGGCTTCACAGCATGACGGAAACCATTAATGCCAAGGCCGCTGAGCTTCTCCGACTTCACCAATCAGCTGAGATCCTCCAGGTGATCAATGTCTGGGATGCCATCACAGCGAGGGTTATCACCGACGTACAGGGCACCGTGGCCCTGGCTACGGCAAGCCATTCCATTGCGGCTTCACTGGGCTACCCGGACGGCGAGAACATCCCAGTGAACGAAATGATCGGCGCGGTGGGCCGCATCGCCGCGGCTACCCACTTGCCGGTGAGCGCCGACCTGGAATCCGGCTACGGGGACCCTGGCGAAACAACGCGCAAGGCTATCGGCGTTGGAATTGTCGGTGCGAACATCGAAGACCAGATGCGCCCGCTGAAGGACGCTGTGGAACAGATGTCAGCCGTTGTTAAGGCCGGGGCAACCGAAGGAATCGACTTCGTGTTGAACGCCCGGACGGATGCCTTTCTCAGAGGCAAAGACCGCGATCCCGCCCACGTTCTCATCGACGCCATCGAGCGCGGAAGGGCATTCCTGGATGTTGGTGCCACCACCGTCTTTGTACCCGGCCTGCTCGACGAAGCCTCGGTAGTTGCTCTGGTGGACGGAATCGGCTGGAACAAGGTTTCCGTCATCAACGTCCCGGGCTCCCTGCCTCCGGCCAGACTGCAGGAACTGGGGGTCGCCCGAATCTCTTATGGCCCATGGACGCAACGGGTTGCGCTGACAGCACTGGCGGACGCCGCGGCCACCCTTCTAGGCGGCGGGGAGCTTCCCGCCGGTACCCGCGCCCTGAATTAGCAGGAGCGGGCGGTGAATCAGCACCAGGACAGGGCGGCACAATGGCCACTGCCACAGGAACTGCCACTTCCTGTCATCATGGATCAGCGCTGGATGAACGCCGTTTTCCTCCATTGGCGCATTACGGAATCTGTTGCTGCCCGCTTTATGCCCCGGGCCGTGCAGCCAGACACCTTCGATGGAAGCTCCTGGGCTGGCCTCATCGGCTTCCGCATGAAGGAGGCAGGGATCGGACGCGGACCAGGCATCCCCTACCTGGGCAGTTTCAATGAAGTCAACGTCCGCCTTTACTCCAGGGAACCTGACGGAACCCGTGGTGTCGTATTTCTGAGCCTGGATTCAAACCGGTTGCCCGTGGTCCTGGCCGCCCGGGCGGCTGGCATTCCCTACGTCTGGTCGCGGACGGGTTACCAGCCGCCCTCAGCCCGGACCCCGGTCGCCAGCTACTCCGTGCGCAGGTTCCGGCGGGGCGCCAGCAGCATCTTTCGTGCTGCGGCGGATCTTGACACACCGGTTGAGGATCCCCTGTCAACGCATCTGACTGCCCGGTTCGGGCTGCACAGCGTTTTCAAGGGCCAAACCATCTACATCCCCAACACGCACGAACCGTGGCCCCTTTACGCGGCACACCTGCTCGAACTGGACGATGGATTGATGGGAGCAGCGGGGATCACAGTGGACGGCCCGCCGGAGTCCGTGCTGTACTCCCCCGGTGTCCGGACCCAATTTGGCCGGCCCCGTTTCGTCGGGCAGTAGCTGGACCCGAAGCGAAATATCCTAAACGTCCTGCCAGCCGCGGCCCTCATTGAAAGTGGCCACGAGGGTTCCGACTCCAGCGTTGAGGGAGTTTGACGGGTCGAAGTACAGGGACGCTTCAGAGGCACGGCTGTGGGTGATCAGCTGCTCTGCTTCCAGTTTTGCCTCCGGAACCGTGGCGCCGATGATGCCTGTGCGGGCCGGGAGCTCAGGGGTATGCACAACATCTGCATCCGTCTGGGTCAGCGGGATGGTAGTACCGGAGTTGATCTCGTCGTGCGGGAACTCAAACTCAGCATCATTGGCGGCGGCAGGAATGGTGTACTCCAGGAAATAGGTCATGAATCCACCTTTGCAGAAACCCACCGCCATCGAAAGTGTGGCCAAAGGTCTTGGCATGACGTATTCCCACGTCAAGGGCGCGCTCCTATACTTGCGGCATGATGATGTCGCTGTGGTTCGGCGTCATAGCATCCAGCGCTTTGGTCGTGGGTGCCCTCATCGGCGTCCGCTTCGAACTTCCCAAGCGGCTTTTGGCCATGCTGCTGGCCTTCGCCGCGGGTTCGCTCATCACGGCCCTCGCTTTCGAACTGTTCCAAGATGCCTATGAGCACGGCGGGATCATCCGCGCGGCCATCGGCCTCATGGGCGGCGCTGTGGTGTTCACGGTCCTCAGCGCACTGTTGGACCGGTGGGCGCAGGCCGGAGAACAGAAACAGGCCACGCCTGCGGATGAGTTCCAGGGCAGCGCCAAGCTCGACACTGATGCCGCCGCTTCCGATAAGGCTGCCACTTCGGCATCAACCCGTGGAGCGGCCGGGCTGGCACTCCTGGCCGCCGTCACCCTTGATGGCGTGCCGGAGAACGTTGCCCTCGGAATCTCGTTGGGAGAAGGAACCGGTGGCTTGGCGCTGCTGGCTGCTATTTTCGTCTCCAATTTCCCTGAAGCGCTGGTAGGTTCGGCGTCTATGCGGAGCCAGGGCCGTTCGACAGGCAGCATCCTCGGACTATGGCTGGCTTGTGCGGTTCTGCTCGTCATCGCCGTCGTAGTGGGAGCTGGACCGCTTTCCGGAGCGGACCCGGAGGCGATCTCCATACCTCTGGCGTTCGCAGCCGGTGCAGTGATCGCCTCGCTCGCGGACACCCTGATGCCCGAAGCGTATGAACACGGCGGCCCGGCTGTCGCCCTGAGCACGGCGGCGGGATTCGTCCTCGCGTTCGTGCTGTCGCTGGCTTAGGCCATACCCGCCGCCGCAACCGCACCTATGACATTGAGCCACCCGAACGGGCTACTTTCCCAGGCCCGCCTTCCGCAGCGCCTCAGCCATGGCTGTGTTCACCGGGGCGGCCTGGGGAGCAGAGGTGCGGCCGGACACTGGCGCATTACGCGTCGGCTTTCCGCCCGATCGCCCCTGTTCCTGCTTCGCGCCACGCTCCGAACCTTGGGATCCACCTCGTCCGGTACTGGGGCTTCCGCCGCGCCCGCCGCTTTGGTTCCTCCCCCGCTCTTGGTTCTGTGGCCGACCGCCGGACTTCCCGGCCGACGCGGCACCCGAACCCGGGCCGCCCGAGGAGGGCTCGTCGTCGAGCCGCAGCGTCAACGAGATCCGCTTCCGCTCGGGGTCCGCCTCCAGGACCTTCACCCGGACCACTTGCCCTGACTTCACTACCTCGCGCGGATCGGAAACGAAGCGGTTGGCCAGGGCAGATACATGGACCAGTCCGTCCTGGTGTACGCCCACATCCACGAATGCGCCGAACGCCGCAACGTTAGTCACGGTCCCCTCCAGGACCATCCCCGGCCTGAGGTCGGAAATCTTCTCGATCCCCTCCGAAAACGTCGCCGCAGCGAAGGCTGGGCGTGGGTCCCGGCCCGGTTTGTCCAGCTCCACCAGAATGTCCTGCACAGTAGGCAGCCCAAAGGTCTCATCCACAAAGGCACGCGGGTCCAGCGAGGAGGCAGGCGCAGAACCAGCGGCAACGAGGATCTTGCGTGCCACCGCATAGGATTCCGGATGCACGCTGGAGGCATCCAGTGGTTCCGCTCCCCCGGTGATGCGGAGGAAGCCGGCGCACTGTTCGAACGCCTTGGCACCGAGCCGCGGCACTTTCTTGAGGTCCGTGCGCTTGGCAAAGGGCCCGTGCTCGTTGCGGTACGCCACAATGTTTTCGCTGAGCAGAGGCCCGACGCCGGCCACCCGGCTGAGCAGCGCGGGCGAAGCAGTGTTGACGTCCACTCCCACGGCGTTGACGCAGTCCTCCACCACGGCGTCCAGGCTGCGGTCGAGTTTCGACGCCGTTACATCGTGCTGGTACTGGCCCACACCAATGGACTTCGGATCGATCTTCACCAGCTCGGCAAGCGGGTCCTGCAGCCTGCGGGCGATCGATACAGCCCCGCGCAGGGACACATCCATACCGGGCAGTTCAGCTGCAGCGAGAGCGGAAGCAGAGTAGACGGATGCCCCGGCTTCTGACACCACGAGCTTTTGCGGTTTCCGTTCGACGTCCGGCAGCCGCTTGATCAGCTCCGCGGCAAGCTTGTCAGTTTCGCGGGATGCTGTTCCATTGCCAATGGCCACGAGTTCGACGGCGTGCTGCCGCGCAAGCCGCACCAGCGTCGCCAAAGCCTCGTCCCACTTGCGTGCCGGGGCATGGGGGTAAACCGTATCCGTGGCCACCACCTTGCCAGTGCCATCCACAACCGCTACCTTCACGCCGGTTCGAAGTCCGGGGTCCAGGCCCAGCGTGGCCTTGTTCCCGGCGGGCGCGGCCAGCAGCACGTCGCGAAGATTCGCAGCAAAAACGCGGACGGCCTCATCCTCGGCGGCTGCAAACATCTTGCCGCGGAGGTCCGCCGTCAGCCGGGCCAGCACGCGGGACCGCCATGCCAGCTGGGCCGTTTCCATCAACCAGGCATCGGCGGGACGCCCGCGGTCGGCAACCCCGAGGCACCTCGCCACTGCCGATTCATAGCGTGAGCGCGCAGCCGCAAGGGCGCCGTCGTCCGTGGGGTCTGCTTCGGCGAGGTCGAGCTCAAGGACACCGTCCTTCTCCCCCCGCAGCAAAGCGAGTATCCGGTGCGACGGCATGCCGGCCGGCGCCTGGGCAAACTCGAAGTAGTCAGCGAACTTCTGGCCTTCTGCCTCCTTCCCCTTCTTGACGCGCGACACCATGCGGCCCTGCGTCCAGAGGCGCTCGCGCAGGGTGGCAGCGAGATCGGGGTCCTGGGCTACGCGCTCAACGAGAATGGCGCGGGCACCCGCGAGCGCGGCGGCGGCGTCGCCAACGGCATGTTCATGGTTGAGGTACTTCGCAGCCTCGCGTTCCGGGCTTAGCTCGGGGCGTTTCAGCAAAACCTCAGCCAGCGGCTCCAGGCCGGCTTCGCGCGCTATCTGCGCTTTGGTACGCCGCTTTGACTTGAACGGCAAATAGATGTCCTCAAGTCGGGATTTTGTGTCGGCAGCGAGGATCGCTTTCTGCAACTGGGGCGTCATCTGGCCTTGCGACGCAACAGCGTCGAGAACCGTACGACGGCGGTCCTCGAGTTCACGGAGGTAGCGCAGGCGTTCGTCGAGCTCACGGAGCTGAGTGTCGTCCAGCGTCCCGGTAGATTCCTTGCGGTACCGGGCGATGAACGGGACGGTGGACCCGCCGTCGAGCAGCTCCACTGCTGCCTTCACCTGCCAGGCTTTGACGCCCAGTTCGGTGGCAATCTGGCTGTAGATTCCGTCCTCCCTTTTCGTGGGTGTGGACGGAGCAGGGGAAGGGGCGTGCGGCAGTTGGGTCACCAGAACATCTTGCCCTAAGCGCTTGCCCGGCTCCACTGCCGTGGCAGTCAAGGACGTTGGGCAAGGGTATTCCGCTGCCGCCCGCAAAGTGCTGTAGTTGAAATGCCGTCACAGGCACCGAACGCTCGAGGAAGAGGGCATCATGCGGGAACTGCTTATTGTGTTTCAGGAGGGGTTCGAGGAAGCAAACATCACCGTGACGGTGAACGGTAAGCAAGCGCGGCGGGACCTGGACGTTTCCACCAACCCGATCCTCGGCATCGCATCTGAGGTATCCGTAGAGCTTCCGGCGAAGGGCGCGCAAGTGGGGGTCGAGGTAACCAACCGGGGCCTGAAAGCGATCAAGAAGGTCAGCGGAAAGCCCAAAAGCGTGCTCGTGTCCATAGAGGACGGCAAGCTGGTCATGACGGAAGGAACCGGCCGGGAGGCGCTTCTCTAGCCCGCCCGGCAGGTGCCGAAACGGACTCTAGTAAATCTCCATTTGATGGAGTAGCATCTGATCACCGCCGGACCCCAGAGGAGCCCGGTGGGCCAACTTCACCAGCCGAAGGCCGTCGGATGACCTGAGGCGACCGCTGCCGGGACAGCACACCGAGCAGCAAACGACGGCGGCACCCAGAGCCGGGTGCCGCCGTCGTTTGCTGCCTCGTGGTTGCTGTTTGGAAGGGGCTTTTAGCCGGCGTAGGCCGGGTAGTCCGTGTAGCCCTCGGCCCCATCGGCGTAGAAGGTTGAGGGGTCCGCTTCGTTCAGCGGCAGGCTCTCGTTCCAGCGCCGCGCCAAATCCGGATTGGCAATGGCGGGACGGCCCACCACTACGGCGTCAGCATGGCCGTTGGCCACCAGGGCAACAGCTTCCTCGCGGGTGGTGACGACGTTGAAGCCGGTGTTAACCAGGAAGGTGCCATCGAAACGGGCGCGCAGATCCTGGACCAGTTCTCCACCGGGTTCGTGGTGCAGGATGCTGAGGTAAGCAAGGTTCAGCGGGGCGATGCTGTCCACCAGAACCTCGTACGTGGCGCGAACATCAGCTGCGTCAGTCTCGGCAATGCCCTGGACGTTGTGCTCCGGGGAGATGCGGATACCCACCCGGTTGGCTCCGACCGCTGCCACTACCGCGTTGACCGTCTCGATCACGAAACGTGCCCGGTTCTCCGGGGAACCGCCGTAGCTGTCGGTGCGGACGTTGGCGTTCGGCGCCAGGAACTCGTGGAGAAGGTAGCCGTTGGCTGAGTGAAGTTCGACGCCGTCGAAACCGGCTTCGATGACATTCAGCGAGGCGGCGACGAATTCTTGGATCACCAGAGGCAGTTCGTCAGTGGTCAGTGCGTGCGGCACGGGGTATGGCTGTTTGCCGGACGGCGTACGCACTTCGCCCTCGATAGCTACCGCGCTGGGGGCGACGATGGTGTTGCCGCCCGTGATCTCCGGGTGTGAGACCCTGCCGCCATGCATGATCTGGGCGAACATGCGGCCGCCTTCGGCGTGCACTGCGTCGGTGACCTTCTTCCATCCGGCCACCTGCTCTTCCGTGACGATGCCAGGCTGGCCGGGGTAGGAACGACCAGCAGGGCTGGGGTAGGTTCCTTCGCTGACGATAAGGCCGAGGGAAGCACGCTGCCGGTAATGCTCAGCGAGGAGGGGACCGGGGATGCCTTCGTCGCCGGCGCGGAGCCGTGTCAGGGGTGCCATCACCAGTCGGTTAGGGAGCTCGAGTTCGCCAAGGGCCAGAGGGGAAAACAGCATGCGCGTCCTTTCGAAGTTTTCAACGTTCTGTCTGGCCCAACTGGGAGGCGCGTGCAACTATTCCGAAAGCGGCGCGAATCACAGCACGCTTACACGGCGGTTGCTCTCCGGTTGGGGCTGGCATGACGGCTCCTTAGCGCGTTGCCCCAACTCCCGGGCACCCCTGCCCCTGGGGGTTTGCATTGCAGTCGTCGGCGTAGTTGCGGGTGAGCGACCGCCAGACGCTGATGGTTTGCGGCGGCGCGTTGAATTGGCCCTGGCCAGGGATGGGCAGGGGTGGCCCGGCATTGACGGAGTACGTTCCTTGGAAGGACGTGGTCAGCACAACCTGGAAGTCGCCCGTGGCTCCGTAGGCGTGGCTTGTCCTCGTCTTTTCACCCCAGCGGTCCTGCGGCAGCGGGCCTCCCATGGACGGCTGGGGACCGAAAACAGTTCCATCGCCGTAGTTCCAGGTGTATTGAACCGGCGTCGCGACAATGTGCACCTGCTGGCCGAACATGGTGACATCGAACTGCTGTTCCACGGCCTCCGCGTAGAAGTTGGTTTCAGCGCCCCTAAGCGTGTGGGGGCTGGGCTGGGCCACGACTGTTCCGGCATTCACCGGCAAGCTTTGGAACTGCCGCTGGATGTCGGCGGCGATGCGGGGCAGCAAGTCCTCGGGCCGAGCGTCGTAGAGGCAGGTCGGGCCCGAATGGTGGGCCCAGACTGCGCCGGGAACTCCCCGGGGCCTTGATAGCCAGGTGACAGGGATGCCCTCTTCACCGTCAGGGCCGTCCTTGCATTCGATTTGCCGGGCAAGGCAAGGCGTGTCGAAGTCGCCCCCGCCAAGGTGGCACTGAAGCTCGTACTTGTACTCGTTAGGGTCGGTTACCGGGGCGCTCGGATCAGCCCGAATAAAGTCCTCAAGTTCCGTGTCCCAGATGTAACCCACTACTTGGAGGCCAGGATTCCATTCACCACCGAATTCAGGATCGCGGCCGTCATCGCCGTGCGCCGGATTGGTAAGGAGGCTAACGAATGCGACCGTTGCGAGGAGGATGCTAAGCAGCGGGTAACGTGACACTGCTAGCCAACGATGCTTCCGAGCTCAACCACGGTCCAACCGCCGTCTTCGTAGGTGAGTATAAGTAGATTCCCCTGGTCAGGCAGCTGTGCATCCGTCCGAGCTACGGAACCATCAGGCCGTACGTATGACAAAGGTTCTTGGTGGACTTGGACGGCGACTTTGTACCGGCCCTCTTGATTCTTCATGAACGTTGTATCCGTGACTGGCGTTGTTAGTTTGCCGCCTACGAGCCAGCGCCCCTCAGAGTGCCAGTCACGAATAACGTCTTTCACTTTTTGGCAAGCTGCGCACGACGGAGGTTCTATGCTTTCAAAAAGAGCAACGTCGCCTGTCTCATATGAATAACTCAGCACACTGAACCAATACTTTGCGAACGCCTCCGCACCCTCCTTCGTCTCTGTCTTCGCCACTTCGGGCAGCACGGGGACGGGAACGTTTTGGGCGGGGCCGGATGCGTCGGCCGGTTTGTAGACGGCGCTGGTCGTCGGCGTAGGGGTGGCGGAAGGACTAGGGGAGGTCGCCTCTGTAGCTGTCGGGGATGCCGTTCCTGGATCTGCAGGTGCTCCACCCGCGCAGCCAGCCAACATCACAGCAGCAGCAACAAGGATGGCTACAGCGCCGGGACGCAAGAGGCGGGACGTGAATACGTTGTGCGATGTCATGGGCCGCTAATCCCCCAGTAGTTTCAAGACGGCATGTTCCGGACAGTGACTTAAGGGTAGCCCAGGTCACATTTCAGCGATAAGACTTATCCACAGGCAACCCGTCCTTGGATTTATCACCAAGGCAGAAAATTGGAAAGTAATTAAGCAGCCCAGCAACTAAGAGCGCGGCCTGCATCGCACATAACCAAGAACGCCGGTCGGGGTTCAACCAACTCCGCCTAGCGCATTTCTACCGAACGTAGAAGAATGGCGGCATGATGTTTGAGCACGCAGATGGAAATCCGGTCCTGGAACTCAATGACGAGCAGTCCTGGCGCCTGTTGCAGGGGACCAAGCACGGACGGTTGGTGGTCTCGGTTGCCGGGGAACCGGATATCTTTCCCGTCAACTACGTCAGCTCGAACGGCAAGCTGTATCTGAGGACTGCCCCGGGCAACAAGCTCGCCCAGCTAACCATCAATTCGGCGGTGCTCTTCGAGGCTGACGGCATCCTCTCTGACGAGGCGTGGTCCGTGGTCCTTCGGGGAAGAGCGCGGGTACTGAGCAACTCGGCCGAACTGGCAGAGGTGGAAGAACTGGGTCTGAAGTCGTGGGTGCCAACGCTCAAGGACTTTTACGTCGAGATCGAGCCTGTCGCCATTACCGGGCGCCATTTCCAGCTTGGGGACCAGCCGGAGCGCGGTTTCTAGGAATCTAGACTGAAAGCATGGCGGATAAGCTGAGCCCGGAGCAGCGCAGCTGGAACATGTCCCGGATCCGGGGGAAGGACACCAAGCCCGAGCTGCTGGTGCGCAGGCTCCTCCACGCCAAGGGGTACCGCTATCGTCTGCACGGGAGGACCGGGGGCACCCGGCTTCCGGGTAATCCGGACTTGGTCTTCGCCGGCCGCCGCAAGGTCATTTTCGTCAATGGCTGTTTCTGGCATTTCCATGACTGCCGGGTGGGCCAGCACGCACCCAAAGCGAATGCGGAGTTTTGGGAGGCAAAGCGGTCCCGTACCAAGGAACGCGACGCCGGCCAGCGCCGTCTGCTGGAGGATGCCGGCTGGGAGGTGCTCACCGTGTGGGAATGCGAGCTCAAGGATGGATCGGCACTTGAAGCGCACCTGGTGCAGTTTCTGGAAACAGAACCCCACGCTTCCCATGGAGCCCCGACCAGACAGCATTCTTGAGGCAATCTTTAGCCTTTCCCCCTGCAGCCCTTGATGCGGGTCCGGAAAGATGACTGCGTTGTCCCGTTTGGAGGACTGCAGCACCAAGAGGCCGGAGCACCAGCATCCCCTTTCGCCAGCTAACTGCGCCGCGCCAAGAGCGCCGCATTCAAGGCAGACGCCGAGGAAGGACTGCTGTTGATGCGCCAGTCGGCCTCCTTCTGCAAGTGGAACCAGACGAACCCCATGACATCGGGCTGGGCGGCAAGGTAGGACACCAGACTGGTGTTCCATTCGGCTTTCGAACCGCCGGCCTCGCTGGACGCCGTCTCAGCAATCAGGATTGGTTTACCCGGCGCGAGGCTTCGGAGCGCTGCAATACCCGGGCCAAAGAGGTCCTGGGGCGAAACCCAGCTGCTCCACGCCGTGGACGTGCCCCAGTTGTACCCGTCGAGGGCCACCACATCCACGTAGCCCGCGCCAGGATAAAGCCCCGCCAGATCTGTGGAGCCCCAGTAGGGAACATTCGGAGACCACACCCACTGGACGTTGCTGGCTCCGGTGGAGGCGACGAGGTTGTGGACGTGCTGCCAGGCCTGGACGTAGTCGCCCGGCTGATTTCCGTTCGCCGATTCCGCCCACGGATACCAGTTGCCATTCATCTCATGGGCAAAGCGGAGCATCACCGGCTGGCCCCAGGAAGCAAGGGACTGGCCCCACTCACGAATGCGGTCATCAAAGTCGCCGGCGGTGATTCGGTCAAGGGAATATGCGGGCTGCTCAACGCCGCCGCCCCAAACCCACGGCTCCCACGTCACAAGCGGAACGGCACCGCGGGCGCGCACCGCGTTCAGCTCGGTCAGTGGAGGCGACTGAAGAAAGTCTTTGTAAATGAGGATCATGGAGGGGCTCTCCCCCGCCAGTGCAGATACTTCGTCGAGTTCCGCAGCAGCCAGTGCACCGCCAGGAGTGGCCACCCCAAAACGCAAGGAGTCCGTGCTGTCAGTAGGCCGCTGGGGCGCCGGGGCTGCCTCCACAACGAACGGAGCAGAAGCCTTGATGGACGACGTCTTGGCCGTGACTATGACGGTGCCGCTGGACTCAGCAGGGATGGTGATGCCGGTACTGAATGCGCCCGTGGCTGTGGTTTTGAAAGGAAAGGTAGTGGAACCCACAATTACCGTCCCGGTTGTAGATCCCTTGAATCCCGTGCCGGAAATGGTAACAGCAGAGCCAGCCGGCCCGGACGCCGGACTCAAGGCGACTTGGCCAGCCGGGGCAGCATGTGCAGGTTGGATAAAGGCCACAGCCATTCCGGCTGCCACCACAAAGGCTATGACAAAAGTTTTCAGCGACCTCAACACAACAACTATTCTCCGCGTCTCCATGCGACCCACTGCCGCTGATTTTTTTGTACGAAATGCACTGGCTCAAGTATTGGACGTAAAAACCTGCAGTCTCATCAAGAAACACACAATTCTCCACGGAAACCGCTCCTGAGTATGCGCAGCAGCCCTAACCTGAAGGGGCGTTGATGCCCCGCCTAACCCCCCGGTTTCCGGAGTGGAAGACCACAGCCGAAAGGACAATGATGACCCCGTCCAATGATGCCGGTCGCCCACTGGTGGACCAGGCCGTCCTGGACCGGCTGCGTGAGGAACTCGAGGAGGACGAGGGGTATTGCAGGGTCTTCGTGGGGAACTTCATTGACTACCTCCCACATCGTATTGGGCGCCTGCGGCTGGCCCTGACCACCGGAGACCTGGACGGCTCGGTGGACGCCGTCCTCAGCCTGAAGACATCCAGCCAGATGGTGGGCGCCCAGCGGCTCGCCAGTCTGGCAATGGCCCTGGAAGGCGAAATCCGGACCGGAGGGCCGGACGCTGACGCCGCCGTCGTCCTTCCCAGGCTCGCGGCCTCATTCCTGAGCCGGATCAGCCAGTGCAGCTTGCAGACGATGAGCAGGCTGCAGGATCAGCGTTCGTTAGGGGCGAGCCTGTAGCCTACGCCGCGAACCGTCTGGAGCCAGCGCGGCTTCTGCGGAGAATCACCAAGTTTTTTGCGCAGGTTGCCCATGTGGACCTCGACGGATCGCTCGTCAGCTTCGCTGATGTAACCCCCGACGTCGTAATCCTCGTCCCGTAGCCGGCGAACCAGGTCCGATTTGGTACGGACAGTCCTGCCTGCCTCCAGCAGGGCGTGCAGGAGTTCGAACTCGGTGCGGGTCAGGTTCATCTCCGCACCGTCCACGGTTACCGTGCGGGAGGCATAGCTCAGCTCCAGGCCGTTATGGCTGTAATTTCCCCGCTCCGGGTGCGCCTGGCCATCCGCCGACGCCTCCACCCCGGCAGCTTCCGCCGCGTCGGGGACGGTACGGGGGCGGCGCATCATCGCAGCGATGCGGGCGCGCAGCTCCCTGGGGCGGAACGGTTTTGTAAGGTAATCGTCCGCGCCGGACTCAAGCCCTATGAGGGTATCCAGCTCTTCTGTCCGGGCCGTCAGCATCACGATATAGGCGTCCGAAAACTCGCGGATCTGCCGGGAAACCTCAAAGCCGTCGATGTCTGGCAAGCCAAGGTCCAGGGTGATGACATCCGGATTGAGGGTCTTCGCAGTAAGGACACCTTCGGCACCGCTGCTTGCCACGGTCACGTCAAAGCCTGCCTGGGTCAGCACAGTGCGAACCAGTTCCCGAATGTCGTGGTCATCCTCGATGACCAGTCCGACACGTGCATCACTCATAGTGCCCCCTCAGCAGCCAACGTCAGAAGTATAGCTGGCTGCGGATATCCTGCTGATATGGCCTCGCACACCTTGTCCCGTAAGTTTCTGCGCCATGACTAACCCTGATGCGTGGTCCTCCGGCCGGATACGGTTCTTTCGGCGTCCTTTCCATGAGTACCGGCTGACGCAGCGGGTGGCGCTCAGTCAGATGCCCCTGTTTGTGACGACGATCCTGACAGCCTTCCTGATCTGGGCGTTCTTCCCGGCCACCATGAACAATCCGCTTTTTATCGCTTTCCTGGTGTCGCAGGCCGCCATCATGGCCCTGTGCTACCTGGTTCCCTGGGAGCGGTTGCCCTACACGAGCTTCCTGATTCTTCCGCTGCTGGATTTCGTCTCCATTGCCCTCGGCAGGGAAGGCGGGCAGGAAAGCCTGACTGGCATCAGCCTGCTTGCCGTGTTCCCGGTGATCTGGCTGTGCGCCTCCGGCTACTACCCGAGGGCTGCTTTGTGGCTGTCTTTCCTGGCGCCGCTGGCCATTATCTGGGTTCCGCTGCTGATCAAAGGAAGCTTTACGGCGCAGGACTTTGCGCGGTCACTGCTCCTGCCCGTCATGATGCTCGGCATCGGTGTTTCCGTGAGTGTCCTGACGCTCAGTATGATGCGGCAGCAGCGGGAGCTGGAGGAAAAGGACGCGCAATTGCAGGCCAACCTGCGCACCAGCCAGCGCCAGGAAGCGCTGTTGAACACCGTCCTGGACACTGTCCATCTGGGGGTGCTCGCTGTGGACGCGGACGGGCATGACGTGCTGATGAACCGGAAGCAGCGGACCAACCACGAACTGGCGCGGCCCAAGGAGATAGCTGACCCGAACGAGTCCCAGCTGCTTGTGTTTGGACCGGACCGGAAGACTTTGGTTCCAGTGCAGGATCGCCCGGTCCGCCGAGCCGTCCTCGGGGAAACCTTCACGGATTACCTTGTGTGGCTGGGCTCGGGCAAGGAGCAGCGGGCTTTCGTCACCACCGCCCGGGCCATGAAGGACGCCGAGGGAAAGTTCTCCGGTTCAGTGATTGCCTTCAGCGACGTTACTGACCTCGTCAACGCCCTGGCGGCAAAGGATGACTTCGTCTCGAGCGTCTCGCATGAATTCCGGACACCCCTCACGTCAATTCTTGGGTACGTGGAAATCCTGCTCGAAGATGAGCCGGCGGAGTCGCAGCGGGGCATGCTTGAGATCATCCGCAGGAACTCGGAGCGGTTATTGACGTTGGTCAGCGACCTGCTTGCCAGCCGCAACGGGCAGCTGATTGTTACGCCCCACTCCGTGGACGTGGCCGAGCTGGTGCGCAGCAGCGTTTCCTCGGCGATGCCCAAGGCGGCTGCGTCAGGGGTGGTGCTGGCCGCTGATACGCCGGAGCGGCTGGAGGCCCACGTTGACGGACAGCGGATTTCCCAGGTACTGGACAACCTGGTGTCCAACGCCATCAAGTACTCCCCCGACGGCGGCAACGTGCTGGTCTCGCTGGCGCAGGAGGACGGCCACCTTACCTGCCGGGTCAGTGATACCGGTATGGGCATGAGCGCCGAAGACGCCTCAGAAGTGTTTGCCAAGTTCTTCCGCACCAGCAACGTCCGCAGGACTGCCATCCCCGGCGTTGGTTTGGGCCTGCCGATCAGCAAGGCCATCGTTGAGGCCCATGGCGGGACCATTGGAGTGGCAAGCGCGCTGGGCCAGGGAACCACGTTCACGTTCCGGGTTCCGGTGTAACAAGGCCAGCGCGTACGACGGCGGCAGGGCAGCCCCAGCGTTAGGCGCCGGTGCGGGCCTGCCGAACTACCTCTCCCCAGGACTGGCGGGCGAGTTCCGCAATCGAGGCCAGGATTTCCGACGGCGGCCTGGACAGGTCCAGCGGGAACTCCACAATGTCGATGTCTGTGTTCATGATGCGGCGCAGCTTGACCTCACCGGATCCCGCGTAGACCAGCCAGGCCGTGGGCACCGCCAAAGCGGTGCAGTGGGCGAGCATTTGGTAATGGTCGGCTGTCAGCGAGGCACCGAGATCGGACGCGGCCTTGTACTTGGCGTTGTAGACCACCACGGGCCGTCCGCCCAGCAGGTGCACGGCATCCGGCTGCACGGACAACCGGTCCGTGTCCCGCACCGCCTCGCTCAGGAGTGCGTTGTACTGGAGCCGGAGCTCTCCCGGGTAGGCAGCCATCGCCTCCCGCAATGCCGTGCCGACAAAATCCTTAAACACCTGGGCCATATCCACCACGAACGCAGCCGTCTGGTGCTTGCCCTGGCCCGCTTCAGCCGAGGCGCTCCGGAGAATAAGTTCCGCCAGGCGGAGGACGGCGTGGTAGCGAAGGTTCATCCGGCTGGCCGTCCACGGCGGGAGCGGCGCGCCGGCCGGAAGGCGGGTGACGGCGTCGAACCTTCCCTTGAGCTGGCGCAGCCGGCTCAGCACCTCGGCGCGGACCCGCGGCACCTGGCCCATCCGCTCCAGCGCAGCACGCAGGATGCGGTTTTCGGCGATGTCCTCGCTGAACTCGTCATAGGAAACTTCCAGGGGCACCAGCATGCCGGGCCGCCGGGAGATCTGGTCCGAGATGCGGATGCGTCCCTTGACGGTGCGGAGCGACTCGTCAACGGTGCGGTACCCCTGCAGCACGCCGCGTCCCAGGGCCCGTTCCGCGAGCTGCGCCAACGACTCAGCCAGCGCACTCCAGAGTTCCCGGTCCTCCACGGCGGCCACGGAATCGGGACGGAACCCCTGTTCGCCTGCGTAGCTGAGCAGGAACAGGAGCCGGCTGAGCCCCAGCCGGTCCTTGGGCCGGACGTCCAGCTGCACCGTGGGAGTCCTCACCGAGCCCACCTTGCCCACGGGCTCGATCCGGTACAGCCCGAGCCCCATGGGCGACGCCTTGGCCAGGCCACTGGCGTTCAGGAACGAGGCGCTGGCAGGATCCAGCCGTTCCACCATCCCGCGGGACAGTTCATCCAGCACCAGGTGCCGGACAAACGCACTGGGGTCAGCGGCCTGCAAGGCGTTCCAGCAACCGGTCCAGTCCGAAGCGTTCCTCAAGCTGGGCCCGGGTCAGCTGGCCGTGGTAGTGCTCCTCAAGCAGGGGCATCAGCTCGTACTTCCAGATCCGCCGCAGCCCGGCAGGGGTTTGGGCTGCCGGCTTCATAAAGTACGACGGGCCGATCATGAGGTCCCGGTCCCACTCGTCAATGGCGGCGTTGAGGGCATCCAGCAGCAGTGCCGGCGTGGTGTCCAGCTGCCGGGCTTGGAGGAACCGGAGCAACGAGCCCTTCACCGGTTCAGTCTGCGGGTGCAGCTCAATGAAGGCAAAACGGCGGCGGATGGCGGCATCCATCATGGCGATGGACCGGTCCGCGGTGTTCATGGTGCCGATGATGTAGAGGTTGTCCGGCAGCGTAAACGGCTCATTGGGGCTGTACTGCAGGTAAATCCGGTCGTCGCGGTACTCCAGCAGGAAGTACAGTTCGCCGAACACCTTGGCGAGGTTGGCGCGGTTCATCTCGTCGATGATGAGGAAGTACGGTTTTTTCTCGTTTCCGGGCTTGGCCGCTTCTTCGGCGAGGCGGCGGAGCGGACCGGCAACAAGTTTAAAGGACACCTGGCCTTCGTCCGTCTTGTCCGGCCGGTAGCCCTCGAAAAAGTCCTCGTAGGCATACGAAGGGTGGAACTGGACCAGTTTGACCCGCTCATCCGTGGTGTCATCCGCCAACTCAGCCGCGAGGTGCTTCGCCAGGTAGGTCTTGCCGGTGCCCGGCGGACCGTACAGCACCAGCTGCCGGTTCTCCTCCAGCAGTTCGGCGATCTCCTGGAGCGGCTCCAGCTCCATGTGCAGGGAATCCGCGAACTCGCGCGTCAGCGGACGGAAGCCCTCCTGAACGGGATGGACGACGGCGGCCGTTTCAGCATCGCCGTCGGGCTCTGTTTCCGCTTCTGCGGGCAGCAGGGCCTGCAGAGCCTGCACCACCCTGGTCAGATCAACAACGATCCCGGGTGTGGCCAGCTGCCGCTGCACATGGCGGGGAAGGCTGGTGGTGGCGTGGCCTTCGTCGAACCAGCGGACCTTCCGGCGCAGCCGCCGGTTATCCTCGTTGTGTTCGGGCTCCCCGAGTACGACGCCGAGCCGCACCTTTCCGGCGTGCTGGTAGAGCGCCAGGTCCCCGGGCTTCATCACGGTCAGGAACGCCAAGATCGCGGTCTTGGTGTCCTCGCGCTCCACATAGCCGAGGTGCTTGTAGTCCTCGTCCACGGCATGCTGGACTACCCCCGCGGTGACGCCGGGGCCCAGCAGGCGGAGATGCTCGACGTCGAGCGTCACCTTTTCCTCGCCCTGCCAGGCGGTGAGCAGTTCAGTGTTGTCGCTGTGCGTGCGCAGCAGCCATGCCCGGCGGCCGGGGTCGCCTACCTTGCGCCACTGGCTGACCAGCTGCCGGGCGTACCAGTCGATGCGCTGCCCGGCCTGCTCATCAAGGTGCAGGCGGATGCGGTGGATGTCTGCGGTGATGTCCTCTTCCGCGTCGCCTTTTGCGCCGCCCACCAGCGAGGCGAAGGCATCGCGGATTTCCTGGCGCTCCACGTCCGCCACCACAGGCTCGAAGTAGCTGGGCCAGGTGAGAAATTCGATGCTGCGGCGAATAGCGGGCTGGTCTCCCGGGGTGGCAGCGGCGAAGCGGTGGAATTTCAGCGGGTCCTGCAGGGTTTCGGCAATATCCGCCGTCGTCTGCTGGTCCACCTGCCGCACAAAACGGCAGAGCCATCCCAGGTGGTCCCAGATGGTCCAGTTGAACTCGGCGGTCCGGTCGCGGATGACGCCGTGGTCGGTGAGACCCTGGTACAGCTCCTCGGGCAGCTCCAGCGGAGGCTCGAGCCAGGAAGCAGCCTCGGCCACACGGGCGCGCTTGACCTTCAGCGACTTCACCTCATGGGCCAGGGGCAGCGACTGCAGGAACAGCAGTTCCACGGCCAGCTGCTTCGCTTCCCGCGACGCGCCCTCAAGGTTCTGCCGAAGGTTGGTCATCATGGGCGCCTTCGGATCAGGGGTGCCCCGTTCCAGCCTGTCCAGGAGCTCTGCCGCCGCCTCCGAAGTCCAGGTCATGGTGCGTCCATCCAGCGCAGACGGCTTCCCGAGGAGCCCGGGGCCAAGCACGAACCACGCAGCCTCCTCAATTTCCCGGGAGACACCGAGAGCACGGGAGGCACCGAGGGCACGGGGCATGGCAGCAGTGGAGGCGGGGGTCATGAATTCAAATTTACAGGGTGAAGCTGGATGGGCGCTCAGAGCCGCTGTGCCCCCGTGATTCTTGGGTGGCTAAGCGACCGGCTTCTTCCGGCCGAACGTAAAGTAGCCCACCGGGCCAATGAAGTTGATGAACGATGCCGCCCGCCAGGCAGCCTTGGGACCGTTGATCATCGCTGCCGGGCGCTTTGAAATGTCCCGCTGCGCCGCAACCAACAGGGACACCTGTGCGATGGCCACCAGTATTGTGCCGGCCTTCGCAGATGGGGACATTTCCTTCCAAGTCTTTTTCTGGGCCATGCCTATTCCTCCTTGGTTGGGGTTCTTAGTTTCCGTTGCAGTCCGCTTCTGCGCAACGGGCTACACGGGCCGGAGCGCCTGCACATTCCGTTCACACAGTGAATGGTGCCAGCCGTTCCTTTTGTTCAGGCGTGAGGCGCTGCACGCGCCCGGTGGCTTCGTGCACGAACGCCAGATGGCTGCTGGCCTTCACGCAGTCCTCCCGGGTGACCGGGTCCTGGACGAGGTAGTGGATATCGAAGCTCGCTCCCTTGACGGCGCCGATCCACACCTGGACCACGGCAGGGACGTTCCGGTACTCCAGTGTCCTGACGTAGCGGATCTTGTGATCCACCACCAACGCCATGGTTCCCTCCGGGACGTCGTTGAACAGCGAGACGTGCGGCTCGATACCGGGCAGCCCTGCTCCCCGCGGCGGTCCAAAAGCGGCAATCCGCGCTTCCTCGAGCATCCGGACGATCTGCACGTTGTTGATGTGCCCGTACGCGTCCATGTCGCCCCACCGCATGGGAACCAGGACCTCGATCCGGCGGCCGCCCTCGCTCAGCGGCTTCGACTGCGCGTCCTGCCGCGCTGTGCCATCCTGCCGCGCCACGCCGTCTTCCTGCAATGATGCGTTTTCCTGCACCGGGGCCTCCTGCGCGCTCAGCTGCGCACCGCCGTCGAATCATCCACCGGCAGTTCCCCTGCGTCCGCACCGGCGAACTGGGACATGTACAGCCGGTAGTAGGCGCCTTCCGCAGCGAGGAGGACCTTGTGGTTCCCCTGCTCCACGATCCTGCCGTTCTCCATGACCAGGATGGTGTCGGCGTCGCGGATGGTGGAGAGCCGGTGGGCGATTACAAAGCTGGTGCGGTCCGTGCGGAGCGCTGCCATGGCCTTCTGCACCAGCAGCTCAGTACGGGTGTCAACGGAGCTGGTGGCTTCATCGAGGATCAGCAGCGACGGATTGGCCACGAAGGCGCGTGCGATGGTGATGAGCTGCTTTTCGCCGGCACTGACGTTGTTGCCTTCCTCATCAATCACGGTGTCGTAGCCCTCGGGCAGGGCGCGGACAAAGCGGTCCACGAAGGTGGCTTTGGCCGCGGCCATGACCTGCTCCTCGGTGGCGTCCAGGTTGCCGTAGCGGATGTTGTCGTAGATGGAGCCGCCGAACAGCCAGGCGTCCTGGAGCACCATGCCCACCTTGGAGCGGAGTTCGGACCGGCTGAGGTGGGTGATGTCCACTCCGTCCAGCGTGATGGATCCGGAGTTGAGCTCGTAGAAGCGCATCACCAGGTTGACCAGGGTGGTCTTCCCGGCTCCGGTGGGCCCAACAATGGCCACGGTATTTCCCGGTTCCGCCGTGAAGGACAGGTCTTCGATCAGCTTCTTGTCTTCCGTGTAGCTGAACGTGACGTTCTTGAACTCGACGTGCCCGTCCGTCTTGGCCGGAAGGTGTTCCGTGGCCGTTTCGACGTCCTGTTCTTCGGCATCCAGGAATTCGAACACCCGCTCGGAAGATGCCACGCCGGACTGGAGCATGTTGGCCATCCCCGCCATCTGGCCAAGCGGCTGCGTGAACTCGCGGGAGTACTGGATGAAGGCTGTGGCATCGCCCAGGGACATGGAACCCGAGGCCACCCGGAGTCCGCCCACTACGGCAATCCCCACGTAGCTGAGGTAGGAGACGAACTGCATCACCGGGAAGATGATGCCCGAAACAAACTGTGCCCCGAAGCTGGCCTTGTACAGGGCCTCGTTGCGTTCCTCGAACCGTTCCAGCATGTCTGCGTCCCGGCCGAACACCCGCACGAGGTCATGGCCGGAGAACGACTCCTCAATCTGGCCGTTCAAAGCACCGGTGTTTTTCCACTGCGCTGCAAAGAGCTTCTGGCTGCGCGAGCCGATAATCCCGGCAGCGACGCCGGACAGGGGAAGCGCCACCAAGGCAATGAGGGCCAGCTGCCAGGAGACGATGAACATCATGATCACAATGCCGATGACTGTCAGCAGCGAGTTGATCAGTTGGGCGAATGCCTGCTGCAGCGCCTGCTGGATGTTGTCGACGTCGTTTGTCACCCGGGAGAGGACGTCGCCGCGCTGGCGGGTGTCGAAGTAGTTCAGCGGAAGCCTGTTGAGCTTCTTTTCGGTGTCATCGCGAAGCCTGCGGATAACCTTCATCACGATGCGGTTCAGGACGTAGCCCTGCAGCCACAGGAAGATGTTGGCAACGAAGTACATCAGCAGCACCACGGCAATGAGGAAGGACAGCTTCTGGAAGTCGATGCCGCTTCCGGGCACCAGTTCCATCTTGGAGATCATGTCTGCGAAGTTGTCCTGCCCCTGCTGGCGCAGTCCGGCCACGAATTCTTCCTTGCTGGCGCCTGCCGGGAGTTGCTTGCCAACCACACCGCCGAAAATCACGTCCATCGCCTGGCCCAGGATCTTGGGGGCAATAACGTTCAGGACCACCGCGACCACCACCATCGCAACCACGGCATAGATGCCCGCAGCCTCTGGCTTCAGCAGTCCCATGAGCCGCTTGGCGGACGGCCAGAAGTGTTCGGCCTTCTTCGCCGGCATGCCGCCAAACATGTCGCCGTCGGCTTCGGAAGGCTTGTATTCCTCTTCGAAGAATTCCTCGTCCTCAACCGCGCCGTCGTCCACCAGATCCGAGTCAGCCTGGTCCTTGGAGCCTGTTGTCTCTTTCATGTCGGTGGAGTCTCTCTTGCGGGGGCTCATGCCATTTCCTCCACGCTCAGCTGGGATTCAACAATTTCCTGGTAGGTGGGTGAGGTTTCCAGGAGTTCCTCGTGTGTTCCGCGGTCCACGATGCGGCCGTTGTCCAGGACCAGGATCTGGTCCGCTTCGGTGATGGTGGAAATGCGCTGGGCCACGATGATGACCGTGGCGTCGGCGGTGGTGCGCTTGAGCGCCGCCCGGAGGCGGGCGTCAGTGGCGACGTCAAGGGCGGAGAAGGAGTCATCAAAGAGGTAGACCCGGGGCTTGGTGACCAGTGCGCGGGCGATGCAGAGGCGCTGCCGCTGGCCGCCGGAAACGTTGGTCCCGCCCTGCGAAATCCGGGAGTTCAGCCCGTTCTTCTTGTCCCGGACAAAGTCTGCGCCCTGTGCCACCTCGAGTGCATCCCAAAGCTCCTGGTCAGTGGCCTCGGTCTTTCCAAACCGGAGGTTGTGTTCGATAGTGCCGGAGAAGAGGTAGGGCCGCTGCGGGACCAGTGCCACGCGCCTGGTGATCTCCGCCCGGTCCAGGTTGTCGACCGATACGCCGTCCAAGAGCACTTCGCCCTCGGCGATGTCGTACAGGCGCGGCAGCAGGGACAACAGGGACGTCTTCCCTGCGCCCGTGGAACCGATGATCGCGATGGTCTGGCCTGGCCTGGCAGTGAAGCTGATGTTGCTCAGCACGGGCGACTCCGCGCCCGGGTATGCGAACGTGACGTTCCGGTACTCCACCACGCCTGCCAGTGCAGCCGGGGCCTGCGGCCGTTCGGGATCGTGGATGGAGGGCTCGACGTCGAGCACCTCGCCGATGCGGTCCGCACATACCGAGGCACGCGGGATCATCATGGCCATGAAGGTGCCCATCATGACGGCCACCAGAATCTGCAGCAGGTATTGGAGGAACGCGGTGAGTGCGCCCACCTGCATCTCGCCCGAGTCCACGCGCTGCCCGCCGAACCACAGCACGGCAGCGGTGGACAGGTGCAGGATCATGCCTATGGCCGGGAACATCAGCACAAACAGGGCGCCGATCTTCAGGGATACGTCAGTGAGATCCTTGTTGGCTTCGCCGAACCGCTCGGTCTCAAAGGGTTCCCGGACAAAGGCACGCACCACCCTGATGCCGATGATCTGTTCGCGGAGGACCCCGTTGATGCGGTCGATCTTCTTCTGCATGGCACGGAAGAGCGGCATCAGGCGGACCACCAGGTAACCCACAACCACCACCAGGACGGGCACGGAGACCCAGACCAGCCAGGACAGGTTGATGTCCTCACGGAGGGCCATGATGATGCCGCCGATACACATGATGGGAGTGGCCACCATGAAGTTCAGCCCCATCAGTACCAGCATCTGGACCTGCTGGACGTCATTGGTGCCGCGCGTGATCAGGGTGGGCGCACCGAAGGTGTTGACGTCCTTCGCGGAAAAGCTGGTGACTTTGCGGAACACCCCGCGCCGAAGGTCGCGCCCTACGGCCATGGCGGTCTTGGAGCCGTAGTAGACGCCGGCGATCGCTGTTCCCACCTGGATGAAGGCGACGAGGAGCATCACCCCGCCTGTGCGCCAGATGAAGTCGGTGTCCCCGCGGGATACCCCCTCGTCAATGATCTGGGCGTTCAGGCTGGGGAGGTACAGAGCAGCGATGGTTGACGCCAGCTGGGAGACGATGACGGCCACGATGTATGGCATGTACGGCCTGGAAAACCGCCGTATGAGGGTCAGGAGCATGCCCACGGGTCCTTAAGAAGAGTTCGCGAAGTGGTGAGGGTTAAGTAGTACCAGCCGGGGCTGACATCCTTAGCCTTCCCACTCTACGAAACTCCTTCCGGGGGTGAAACAGCCCGGCGAAAGATCATCCGGGAGGAGTAGTGCCCATGGCTTACCGGGCAGCGGAGGCCGGCTCCGCCGTCGCGCTTTCCTTCTGCTGGGCCGGCTCCTGCGCAGGCTGGATGTCAACGGTGCGCCGCAACGGCTTTTCCTTGATGAACAGCACCGATATCAGCGCGACGACGGTCACGGCCGCGGAGATCAGGAAGACTTCCGCGGTGGCATCTCCGTAGGCGGCCCGCATGATCTCCCGCACCGGTTCCGGCATGTGCGCCAGGTCCATGCTGGAACCGGCCGCGCCGCCCTGCACCGGGATGCCGGCCGTTGTGAGGCCTTTAGTGGCAAGCTCGCTGACCCTGTTCGCCAGGATGGCGCCCAGCACGGAGACGCCGATGGCGCCACCCACGGACCGGAAGAACGCCACCGAGGCACTGGCCGTTCCAATATCCGCGGCACGGACCGTGTTCTGCACAGCCAGGACGAGGTTCTGCATCAGCATGCCCAGTCCGAGGCCGAGCACAGCGGTGAATACGCCGGCGTGCCACAGCTCGGTGGTGTGGTCCATGGTTCCGGCCAGTCCCAGTCCGCCGATCAGCAGGATGGAGCCGGCGATCAGGTAGCCCTTCCACTTGCCGGTCCGGCTGATCAGCAGGCCGGATGCCACCGAGCCGGTCAGGTTTCCGGCGATCATTGGCAGCGTGAGGAGCCCTGCCTCGGTGGGGGTCGCGCCGCGGGCCACCTGGAAGTACTGGCCCAGGAATGTGGACGAGCCGAACATCGCGATGCCCACCGCCACCGAAGCGATGATGGCCAGTGCCGTGGTGCGCTCAGAGATGATCTTCAGCGGGATGATGGGCTGCTCAACCTTGGATTCCACCAGGACCAGCAGCGCCAGCAGGACGATGCCGCCACCCACCATCAGGGCGGACTGCCAGGAAACCCAGCCGTAGTAGGCGGGGTTGCCGGCGAACGAGACCCAGATCAGGAGCAGGCTCACACCGGACGTGAGCAGGATGGAACCGAGCCAGTCGATCTTGGCGGGCCGGCGGACGTGGCTAATTTTCAGGGTGACCTGCAGCAGGATCAGTGCGACGACGGCGAGCGGCACGCAGACGAAGAAGGTCCAGCGCCAGCCCAGCGGGCTGTCGACGATGAACCCGCCCAGCAGGGGGCCGCCGGCGGTGCCGACTGCCATCACTGCGCCCATGTAGCCGGAGTACTTTCCGCGGTCGCGCGGCGGGATCATGGTGCCGATGATGGCTTGGGCAAGGGCGGTGAGGCCGCCCATGGCGACGCCCTGGATTACCCGGGCACCAAGGAGCAGGGGGATGGTTTCGGAAAGACCGGCCATCACGGAGCCGGCCACGAAGATGACAATGCTCAGCTGGACCAGGACCTTTTTGTTGTAGAGGTCGGCGAGCTTGCCCCAGATCGGCGTAGTGGCGGCGTTGGCCAGCAGCGCAGCTGTGATGACCCAGGCGAAGTCTGTCTGGGTGCCGTGCAGGTCGGACATGATGGTGGGCAGCGCGTTGGCCACGATGGTGCTGCTGAGGATCGCGGTAAAGAACGCGGCGAGGAGCCCGGTGAGGGCTTCCATGATCTGGCGATGGGACATTTCGGGCGGTGCCCCTGCCGGTGCGGTGGATATTGTGGCCGCGGCGGCGGCTTGGCTTGCCGCAATGTGGGTTGCCATCGGGTTCAGCTCCTAGGAGGTGTGGGTTGTGGTGGTGCCGGCCGCCTTTGCCCGGGCTGATTGCTTAAGTGAGTCGGTGAGCTTGTGCAGGACTTTTGCCGTAGTGCCGGCGTCTTCCTCGCTCCAGTCGCGCAGGTAGTCCTGCAGCGCCGCCGCTCGCTGCTCCTCGATGGAGCGGAGTTTCTCCGCTCCCAAGGGTGTGAGGGCAACCAACTGGGCCCGGCCGTCGTCGGGATCCTGCCTGCGGATCACCAAACCATGCTCTTCCAGGTCCGCGATGTGCCGGCTGAGGACCGGGGCGCTGACGCCCAGCCGCTCGGCGAGCCTGGTGGCCCGGGACTCCCCCTCCCCCACGAAGCGCAGGACACCCTGGAGCGCTACTCCGGTGTCCTGCCCGCGAACGCTGGCAGTGGCTATGCACCGCACTGCGCGTTGGAGATCGAAGATTTGGTACACGAGATCAGCTGCCGTATCCGGTGCTACTGCCATGACTTCAGGCACTCCTTACTTGTTTGCCTGAAGCAACTATACCGCCACTTGGTTGCCTTGGGAAACTAAGTGCACGTGCGGGTGGGTCAGAGCTCGCAGAATGGGGCACAACTTCCCGCGAACAGAACCGGTCGCAGCCGAAGCTTGAAACGTAAGCATGCTTTCTATTACTCTGGTTTCAGCTACTCCGCTTGTCCCCCATCAGGCGGAGCGGTTGCCAAAAAGGCCCCGCAACACGGACTCGTGCTGCGGGGCCTTTAGCTTTCGGTTCCGGCGCAAGACCGGAGCAGTTAGGCAGGCAAGTGGGTGGGCGCGAACATCTTCAGGAGCGTTTCCACCACGACGACGTTGGGCCCGTCGGCAATGAAGCCCGCCTTCAGCGCCTCCCCCACGTCCTCGGGGGCCACTTTCGTGGCAGGCACGCCGAACGCTTCGGCGAGCTTGACGAAATCCGGCCGGGCGAGTTCGGTGGCGGTGGCCTTGCCGAACGCACCCACCATGTATTCGCGAAGGATTCCGTAGCCGCCGTCGTCCACAATCAGCCAGGTGACCGGCACGTTGTGCTGCTTGGCAGTGGCCAGTTCGGAGATGGAGTACATCGATGAGCCGTCGCCGGACACGGCAAGTACCCGGCCGGGCCTGCCCACCGTTTCCAGTCCCACTGCCGCGCCGATGGCTGCCGGGAAGCCGTAACCCAGGCCGCCGGCACCCTGCGCCGAGTGGAACTGGCCCTCCCGCGCATCCCAGCAGCTCCAGCCCCAATAAGCGGAGATCGTCATGTCCCAGAAGGTTTGCATGTCCGCGGGGACTGCTTCACGGATGTCGGACATGAACTTCAGTTCCTTGCCCAGGTCCTGGGATTCCAGGCGGGCACGGACCTTCGCGAGTGATTCCTTCACCAGGTCCTCCGGCGACGTCCCGTGCCAGTTCGGCCTGGTTTCCGCATGCTCAACCACCAGCGCTTCGTCCAGGGCGGCCAGTGCCTGCCCGGCGTCGGCACGGATGCCCAGACCTGGTCGGTTGGACTCCAGGACCCGGGGCTCGGCGTCAATCTGGATGATCCTGCCCCGCGGCTCAAAGGTGAAGTAGTTGGAGGTGACCTCACCCAGGGACGAACCGATCACCACCAGGACGTCAGCGTCCTCCAGCACATCGGTCATGTGGCGGTCCTCGATCCAGGACTGCAGCGACAGTTCATGGTTCCAGGGGAACGCGCCATTGCCGCCCGGGGTGCAGATCACGGGGGCGCGAAGCTTTTCTGCGAGGGAGAGCAAGGACTTCTCTGCCCGGCCCCGCCGGGTGCCGCCGCCAGCAATGATGGCCGGACGTTCCGCGGCCCGCAGCCATTTCACCGCTTCACGGACGAGCTCCACCCGCGGCGGGTTGTCCGCCGCTTCCGCCAGGGCGTCCTCCACGGGAGGCACCATGATCGGGTCCAGCAGGACGTTCTGCGGGATTTCGATCCACACCGGCCCCTGGGGCGATGAGATGGCTTCGGTCCAGGCGTCCTGGATGGCCGACGGGATGCCCGATGCGTGCTGGATCAGCCGCTGGCTCTTGGTGACGTTGGCGGCCGACGCCTTCTGGTCGTCCAGCTGGTGCAGCATGCCCTTGCGCCGGGCGCCGAGCCCCTCAAGCGGGATCTGGCTCGCCACCACCACCATCGGAACGCCGGTGGCATACGCTTCCTGCAGCCCGGCCAGGGACGTCAGGGCGCCGGGGCCGGTGGACAGGAAAAGGACACCCACCTCGCCGGTTGCCCGTGAATACCCGTCAGCAGCGAACGCGGAATTGTTCTCCACCCGCGACGACACGAACTGCAGGTTGCCGCGCCCCATTGCATCAAAGAGCCCCAGTGCATGCTGGCCCGGGATGCCAAAGACGGTTTTCGCGCCCAGGGCTTCCAGCGTTTCGACTACGAGGTCCCCGCCATTGCGGGCACCCGTCGCCTTTGTGGGAGCGGCCGTACCCGGGTCGAAGTCGATCATGCCGGCTACTCCTTGCCGGCCGCGGCGAAGCCTGCCGGGCGGCGGACTTCCTGGCCGAGGGCCTGGGCCGCGTAGCCCGTGGCCGCTCCGAAGCGGTCCCCCGCCACGGCATTGTCTGCCATCAAGGTGACGAGTTCGAAGGCCACGTGGCTTGCGGCCACGCCAGTTATCTCGGCGTGGTCGTAGGCGGGGGCAACCTCCACGACGTCGGCGCCCACCAGGTTCATGCCGCGGAAGCCGCGGATGATTTCCAGCAGCTCGCGGCTGGTGATGCCGCCGGCTTCGGGTGTGCCGGTACCCGGGGCGTGGGCCGGATCCAGGACGTCGATGTCCACCGAGATGTACAGCGGGCGGTTTCCGATCCGGTCCCTGACCTTGGCCACGGTCTCCAGGACGCCCTGGTAGTAGACGTCCGCGGAGGTGACGATGCCGAATCCAAAGCGATGGTCGTCGTCGAGATCCTTTTTGCCGTAAAGAGGCCCGCGGGTGCCGATATGGCTGATGGCCTCGGTATCCAGGATGCCTTCCTCGACGGCGCGGCGGAACGGTGTGCCGTGGGTGTACTCGGCGCCGAAGTAGGTGTCCCACGTGTCCAGGTGCGCGTCGAAGTGCAGCATCGCGATGGGTTCGCCGGCACGCTCGGCGGCGGCGCGGAGCAGGGGCAGCGCAATGGTGTGGTCACCGCCGAGGGTCACCAGCTTGCTGCCGCCGGCTGTGAGGTCGAGCGCGTTCTGCTGCACGGTCTCGATGGCCTCATTGATGTTGAAGGGGTTGACCGCCATGTCACCGGCGTCGGCCACCTGGATGTTTTCGAAGGGGCTCACGTCCCAGGCAGGGTTGTACGGGCGCAGCAGCCGGCTGGCTTCCCGGACGTGGTTGGCGCCGAAGCGGGCGCCGGGGCGGTAGGAGACGCCGGAGTCGAAGGGAACGCCCACCACCGTGACGTCCGCTTTTTCCACCTGGTCCAGGCGCGGAAGGCGGGCATAGGTGGCAGCCCCGGCGTAACGGGGAATACGGGATGAATCGATGGGGCCAAGGTTGCCGTTGGCTTCGATGCGCAGCTCTTCCAATGGAGGCCTCTCCTTCGAGGAGTTGAGGGACTGATGTGACTGCCATCATACAGCTTGTTTCCCTGTGTGCACCAGTTGTTTACTCTTTCGACCCTTTCGAGGGTGTGGCCTATCAGGGCGGGAGCGCGATGGGGACAAGTCGGCTTGGGATCAGCGGCTGGCAGCCGGGACCAGGACCCAGAGAACTTCCACCGGCTTGTCGGTGGGGTTGATCCAGGTGTGCGGCTCCCGGCCAGGGAAGGTCACGGTATCCCCGGCGCTGAGGTCGTACTCCTCGTTGGTAAGGATCAGCCTGATATTGCCCTTAATGACATGGAGTACGTCCACGTCGCAGTCCACGGCGTAGAGCTCGGTCTCGCCGCGGCCGTGCGGTTCGATGCAGGCCTGGATGATCTGGATGCGCCGCTCTGAACGGGCGGTGAGCAGGCGCTCCACGATGCCTTGGCCGCCGAGCGAGATCCGCGGCCCGTCATTACGCTTGGTGAGGTGGGTCTCCGGCGCAGCAAAGAGCTCCCCGATGGAGATTGAGAGCACCTGGCAAAGGGTCACGAGGGAAGCCACCGAAGGCGAGGTCAGGTCGCGCTCCACCCGACTGAGGAACCCTTTGGTCAGCCCGGTGGCGTCAGCTACCTGTTCAATAGTGAGCCGCTGGGCCTGCCGTGCGGCCCGGATCCTGGAACCGATGGCAACGGGTACGTTACTCGGCTCAACTGGCAGTGCCTTCATCTGCGTACCTTTCATGGCCGGCCGCCCGGCCCCACTCTGGAGCAATACTAATGGCCAGCAGCTTCTGTGACGCCTGCGTGGCGCGCGTGGCTGCCGGCAGCAACATCCCCTTGACTGTTACCACGGTCACAGCCTACTCTTTGGAAAACACTTGTTGCCTATAAGGCAATATCTGAGAACTTACTCTCATCCCACCCCTCGTGCAGCGGCTTCCGGCTTCCCCAACAATTCCCCGGAGACCACCCCGGCTGCCAAACAGCTCCAAGGAGTCCAACGTGGACGCAAATGTCATCAACATCGCCATCGTGGTGGTGTACCTTCTCGCAATGCTGGCATTCGGCTGGTGGGGCAAGTCCCGCACCAAAAACAACAGCGACTTCCTTGTCGCCGGCCGGCGCCTTGGCCCCTTCCTGTACACCGGCACCATGGCCGCCGTCGTCCTGGGCGGCGCCTCCACAGTCGGCGGTGTAGGACTTGGCTACAAGTTCGGCATCTCAGGCATGTGGCTCGTGGTCGCCATCGGCGCTGGCGTCCTGCTCCTCAGCCTGCTGTTTGCCGGGACCATCCAGAAGCTGAAGATCTACACCGTCTCGCAGATGCTTACCCTGCGCTACGGCAGCCGGGCCACTGAGGCATCGGGCATCGTGATGCTCGCCTACACGCTCATGCTTTGCGCCACGTCCACCGGCGCCTACGCCACCATTTTCGTGGTGCTCTTCGGCTGGGACCGCGCCATTGCCATCGCCGTCGGCGGCGCCATTGTGCTGGTCTACTCCACGGTGGGCGGCATGTGGTCCATCACCCTGGCGGACCAGGTGCAGTTCATCATCAAGACTGTTGGCATCTTCTTCCTGATGCTCCCCTTCACCCTCAACGCCGCGGGCGGCATCGACGGCATCCGCAGCCGTGTTGACGAGAGCTTCTTCCAGATCGACGGCATCGGCCTGCAGACCATCATCACCTACTTCGTGGTGTACACCCTCGGCCTGCTGATCGGCCAGGACATCTGGCAGCGCGTCTTCACGGCCAAGACGGCCAAAGTGGCCCGGTGGGGCGGCGCCACGGCCGGCATCTACTGCATCCTTTACGGTGTTGCCGGCGCGCTGATCGGCATGGGCGCCAGCGTGGCCCTGTCAAACATGGAGATTGCCGCCAAGGACGACGTCTATGCCGAAGTGGCCCAGACCCTGCTGCCCGTCGGCATCGGCGGACTCGTCCTGGCCGCCGCTGTTGCTGCCATGATGTCAACAGCTTCAGGCGCCCTCATCGCCGCCGCAACCGTTGCCCGCGCCGACGTCCTGCCGTTTGTGGCCAGCTGGTTCGGCAAGACCATTAACACGGAGGACACGGACAACCCCGAGCACGACGTCAAAGCCAACCGCATCTGGGTCCTGTCCCTGGGCATCATCGCCATCGTCATCGCCATTATCACCAAGGACGTGGTCGCGGCCCTGACTATCGCGTACGACATCCTGGTGGGCGGCCTCCTTGTGGCCATCCTCGGCGGCCTGGTCTGGAAGCGCGGCACCGGTGTGGCCGCGGCCGCTTCCATGGCTGTGGGTTCGGTAGTCACGCTCGGCACCATGATCATCCTGGAGATCAACGCCAAAGCGCCGCTGGACGGCATCTATGCGAATGAGCCCATTTACTACGGCCTGCTCGCCTCCGCCGTGGTGTACGTTGCGGTCTCCCTGCTGACCAAGCCCACGGACCCCCAGGTGATGCGCAACTGGCAGCGCCGGGTCGCCGGGCAGGAAGCCCCGGATGCTCCGGCGGAACCGGTGTCCGCCCCGTAGCAGCAGCTAACTGCCCCGCATACGACGGCGGCACCTCCCCTTCGCATTCCGCGGAAGGGGAGGTGCCGCCGTCGTCCGTCCTATTCGGTCTCGCGGATCTCGTCCGGGTCCAGCGGAACCGGGCGGTCCTCTGCGTCGATGACTATCGGGGCCGGGTGTACCACCGGCTCCTCTTCGTCCAGGAGGTCATCCTCGGTGTCCCAGTCGTCCTCATTGACGGGTGCATCCTCTGCGTAGTCGTAAGCGGGGTCCGCTTCGACGGCTTCCAGGTGCGGCATGTCCGCGTGCGGTCCGGTGGTGCCCATGATCCAACCTCCGTTTGTTCGCCTGACGTGCTCTTACAGGGCGCTGGCGTGCGCCACAGTTTCATCACAGCACCGCCGGGAGCCACGGTCAAGGGTGCGCTGCTTGCCCCAAATGCCTCCGGAAGCCTGCTGATTTTGAGGGTCACCGAAACCCAGGAGTGAGGGAAGCCAGCCGAAAAACCGCGGATTTCCTCTGTAAGCTGGCGGAGCAATGGGGCCGAACCATGCCCCATCCAGCCCAGGAGTTTTCGTGTCCCAGCACGCCAATCCAGACCACCACCGCGACTCCCCTGCAGGGTCCGTTCCCTCGGATTCTGTTCCGTCAGTTCCCGCTCCATCCCTGCCAGGCGCGGAAGCCCGGCGCGCAGCCCAGCCCACACCCGCGGACATCCGGCGCTGGCGCCAGTACCTGGCGGACGAACGGGCCGAAGCCGCCGTCTACCGGGACCTTGCGCAGAACCGGCAGGGCGAAGAACGCGACATCCTGCTGGCCCTGGCCGAAGCGGAGGGACGGCACGAGGCCCACTGGTTGGGCCTCCTCGGTGAACACGCCGGCAGGGCCCGGCCGGCGTCAATCCGGAGCCAGCTGCTCGGTTTCCTGGCGCGCCACTTCGGCTCCGTCTTTGTCCTGGCGCTGGCCCAACGGGCAGAAGGCCGCTCCCCCTACGCCAAGGATCCCAACGCCACTGCTGCAATGGCCGCAGACGAGCAGATCCACGAGGAAGTAGTACGGGGGCTGGCCACCCGGGGCCGCAACCGGCTGGCTGGCACCTTCCGTGCCGCCGTGTTCGGTGCGAACGACGGCCTGGTCAGCAACCTTTCCCTGGTGATGGGCATGGCAGCATCGGGCGTAGCCAGCAGTGTGGTGCTGCTCAGTGGCATCGCCGGGTTGCTGGCCGGTGCGATGTCCATGGGAGCCGGCGAATTTATCTCGGTCCGCTCCCAGCGCGAGCTCCTGGCAGCCACCCGCCCCACGCAGGTCACACTGGCAGCCGCCCCGAAGCTGGACATCGAGCACAACGAACTGCTGCTCGTTTATCTGGCCAGGGGAATGTCCCAGGAAGCGGCGCAGCACAGGGTCGCCGAACGCATGGGCCTCCTGTCCTGCGACTGCGACCCCAGCCTGTCCCTGCAGCCGGAGCTTCCCGAGGCCGAGGACCAGCACGAAGCCGTGGGCACCGCCTGGGGCGCAGCGTTGTCCAGCTTCTGCTTCTTTGCTTCAGGCGCCATCGTCCCCATCCTGCCGTTCCTGTTCGGACTGACCGGAGTGGCTGCCCTGGTGGTAGCGGGCGTACTCGTGGGCCTCGCCCTGCTGGTGACCGGCGGCATTGTGGGCCTGCTCTCCGGCACTTCGCCGCTGACCCGCGGCCTGCGGCAACTCGCCATTGGCCTGGGCGCCGCAGCCGTCACGTACCTGTTGGGGCTGGTCTTCGGCACTGTCGTCCACTAGCAGTAGGGTTTCACTGGCAGTAGTGGATAAGCGGGGGGACAGAATAATGGGGATGCAGTAGTGGAGGGCCAGCCGCCGCGCCACACCGGAAGGCGGGCACGCACTGGAAGTACCGGCAAGGCCCTTCGGTTCGTGCTCACAGGCGCCCTGTTCTCCGCAGCGTTGGTGGGGGCAGCGCTGGTGCTTGACGATCCGCGGTTCAAGGATCTCCTCGATGTCCGCCTTGGTCCGGGGCCCTTTGGGCAGGGCACCGGCGGGCAAGAAGGCGGCGTGCCCCAAGCCGGGACTGCCGGGGAGGCCGGAGCGCAAACCCCTGCAGAGGCACGGACGGGAGCGCCGCCGGTGGGAGTTGAGGAAAAGGATGCTCCCCTCGGCCAGCCCACGCCACCCACGATGGGCAGTGACGCGTACCGGTTCCTGGCAGTCAACGGCGACGGCAGCCCAGTAGGTTACTCCCCGTGCCGGCCACTGCACTATGTCGTCAACGATGCTTTGGCGCCGGCGGGGGCGCAGCAGCTGGTCGCAGACGCCATCACTACTATTTCCGCAGCCACAGGCATTGCTTTCGTTTACGATGGCACCACAACCGAACAGCCGTCGCCCCAACGGCCCCCGTACCAGCCTGATGCCTACGGCGAGCGCTGGGCTCCGCTGCTCATTGCATGGACCACACCGGATGTGGCGCCGCAGCTGAAGGGCAAAGTAATCGGCACCGGCGGCAGCACCCACTACAGCTACGGCGACGGCCCGAAGACCTTTGTTACCGGCGGCCTGGACCTGGACGCACCGCAGATTGCGGACGAACTGCTGAACCCCGATGGCCCCCTCTATGCCACGGCAGTGATCCTGCACGAACTCAGCCATGTGATGGGCCTTGACCACGTAACGGACCCCACCCAGCTGATGTACCCGGAGATCGGCACTCCTGAGGGGTTGTCCACAGGGGACCTCAACGGCCTGTTCGAACTCAGCAAGGCCCAGTGCCGAAAGGATCTCTGAGCAGCCTGATCCACGCCGATGTCCTGGCTAGCCGCGAAGGACGGCCACTGCCTCGTCCACTGTGTCCACCAGGAAGATCCGTTCGGCCATGGGCCTTCCCTCAGCCAGGCTGCGGAGCATGGGCCACGCCGGATACCGGTGTTCCCAATGGTGCCTGCCCACCAGCACCATGGGCGTGATTTTCTCGCGGGCGCCGTAGTAGTTCTCGCAGGCGTCCTGGAAAATCTCCTGGACCGTCCCTGCGGCTCCGGGCAGGAAGATGATGCCCCCTTGGCACAGCTCGAGCAGGATGGCTTCGCGGATGGCGTTGGCGAAGTACTTGGCGATGTGGGTGGCGAAGTAGTTGGGCGGCTCGTGTCCGTAGAACCAGGTGGGGATGCCAAGCGACGGCGTTCCACCCGGAAAACGTTCGACGACGGCAGCGGCCGCCCGCGCCCACGCAGACACGGAGGGACGGAACCCCGGGACGGAGGCGAGGCCCGCCAGCGCAGCCTGCAGCCCGCCGTCGTCCGTTTGGCTCAGGTAGGCGCCCAGGTTGGCTGCCTCCATTGCTCCCGGTCCGCCGCCGGTGGCCACCACGTGCCCGTTTCGGGCGAGCAGCCAGCCGAGCCGTGCTGCCTGGGTATAGTCCGCACTCCCCCGCTGGGCAGCATGTCCACCCATCACACCCACCACGGACCGGGCTGCGAACGGCCCGGAATGGATTGCCTCCTCGAGGGCATCGCCGACAGCGTGGTCGTGCAGCGCTGAGGCGAGGGTGGCGTCAAGCCGGTGCCGTTGCCCCGGTTGGATACTCCACTGGTAAATGCGGGCGTCGGGGAGTTGCTCGTACGGGGCATCGGCGAGCCCGGCGTAAAGCTCTGCGGGCGAATACAAACTGCCCCGGTAGGGGTTGAACGGAACGGACTCGAGGCGCGGAAAAATCAAGGCGCCGCGGCGGCGGAGGGTATCCTCTGTCCCATCGTCAAAGGTGCAGCCAAGGAAGATGGCGCCTTCAACGTTCATACCCTCCAGCGCGGCCGTCCTCCCCCGCAGGTCCAGGGACTGCGCATGCCAGCCGTGCATGTCCGGGGCTCCTGCGCCGACCAGCTGGTCGAAGCTTTCAAGGTCCTGGACTTCGAGGGTGTGGGGGTGGGGGCCCAGGTTTCCGGAGAGGTTCACGCTCTAAACCTAAAGCAAAGCGGGGCCAGATACCGCCCGTCCAGGAGTTCCGGATGGGCGGTATCTGACCCCGCGTCTGTGGAGCCAGCATCTGGCCTGTCACAATCATGAGCTCATTAATGGTCACCATCCGGCCGCGGAGGTGGGCGGGTGCCATCTCCGCCAGGTACAGCGGGCAGGTGACGGCTGCAGCGCCCACGCCCAGGCCCAGCAGGATGCGGGCCGCGATCATGAAGGTAACAGTGGGGGCAATAGCGCAGCCGATGGCGCCGAAGAGGAACAGGAGCGCGCAAATCAGCAGGGAGCCGCGGCGTCCAAGCATGTCAACCATGCGGCCGCCGGCCAGGGCGCCACCGCCGCGCCAGGAAAGAGCAGCGCACTCACCACTGTTGCTTCCTCAACGGAGTTCATGTTCAGCGAGTCGTTCATGTACAAGAGTGCGCCGGAGATAACGCCTTTGTCGTAGCCGAAGAGCAGGCCGCCGAGGGTGGAAATCACTGTCAGCCGCGCGAGGTAGCCGCGGCTTTTAGTGCCAGGGGATTGGTTCTGCAAAAGCATTGTTGCCTCAGATTCTCTCAGGGACGGTTGCTTCGATGTGATGCGTGCCACCGTCTTTAGAGCGCTCTGACAGCGGCTGTCAATGAAAAGCCCTAATGCCAGAACAATTACCTCAGCCCGTGCTGCCCTGCTCTATTCCGCCGCGGGCTCTTGACCGGCCAATCCGGCCTGCTACCATCGAGGAGGAGACTATGTCCTATCAAGCGAACATATTGCGAAGTGGTCAAGCGCTTCCTGGCCCCGACCGGGTCGAAGCTGTAACCGAGGAGCAGGAACGTAAAAGTGGCAAACAACCTGGGTCTCAGCGTGGATCGATCTTCCCCTGTGCCCCTTTATCATCAAGTGGTCCAGGGCATAGAAGCGGCGATCTACAGCGGCGTCCTGGAACCGGGCAGCCGGCTGGACAACGAGATCGACCTCGCGGCCCAGCTGAACCTTTCCCGCCCCACCATGCGCAAGGCCATGGACGAGCTGGTCAGGTCCGGGCTGCTGGTGCGGAAACGAGGTGTGGGAACCCAGGTGGTGTCAAGCCAGGTGCGGCGCCCGCTGGAACTCTCCAGCCTCTATGACGACCTCACCAACAACGGCAAGAAACCCACCACCGAGGTTCTGAGCTTCGCCCATATCGAGGCGGACGAAGCCACCCTGGCCACACTGCAGCTCCCGGCCGGTTCAAAGGTTTACCACTTCACCCGGCTGCGGAAAGTGGGCGGCAAGCCCTTGGCCCTGATGGAGAACTGGGTCCGCGACGACATCACGGATATGGACGAGGCGATGCTGTCCGCAGAGGGGCTCTACGCCATCCTGCGCCGCGGGGGCGTCAACTTCCGGCTGGCCACCCAGCGGATCGGGGCAATGACCGCAAACGAATACCAGGCCGGCATGCTCGACACAGAGCAGGGATCCGCCTTGGTCACCATGGAACGCACCGCAGTGGACGATACCGGCCGCCGGGTTGAAACCGGCCACCATGTGTACCGCGCGGATTCCTACAGCTTTGAAATGACACTCGTACAGCGCTAATCCAAGGAGTCAACTCCATGACCAACTGGGTCTACCCCCTGGGCACCGCCGCCGACGGCAAGTGGGACGTCTCGATCGGTACCTCCGATTCCGCGCTCGCCGTGGAAGGGTGGGCCCACACCGGCCTGAAAGTTGCCACCCTCGCTGCAAGGGCCGACGTCGTCCTCCCGGCCGCAGACGAGGAACGCATTGTGGTCCCGCTCAACGGGTCCTTCACCGTCACCATGGACGGCGCGGAATACCAGCTGGCGGGACGCTCCTCCGTGTTCCACGGCCCCAGCGACGTCCTCTACTCCGGCACGGGGCGGCAGGTCACCATCAGCTCGGCCGACGGCGGCCGGGTGGCGGTTGCCACCGCACCGGCAAAGGATTCGTACCCCACCCGCCTGGTGACCGCCGCCGAGACCCCGGTGGAACTGCGCGGGGCCGGCAACTGCTCACGCCAGGTCCACAACTTCGGGACGCCCGCCGCACTAGAAGCCGACAGGTTCATCGTCTGCGAAGTACTCACCCCCGCCGGCAACTGGTCCTCCTACCCCCCTCACAAACACGATGAGGAAAAGGACGGCGAGACGCACCTGGAGGAGATCTACTACTTCGAGACACAGGTGGCCGCCGGTTCAGCTGCCCCGGCCGACGCCGATGCCATCGGCTACCAGCGCGTCTACGCTTCCGATGACCGTCCCATCGAGGTGTCCGCCGAGGTCAGGACCGGCGACGTTGTCCTGGTTCCCTACGGCTGGCACGGTCCCGCGATGGCCGCTCCCGGCTACGACCTGTATTACCTGAACGTGATGGCCGGACCTGGACCGGTGCGCGAATGGCTCATCAGTGACGACCCCCACCACGGCTGGGTGCGCCAGACGTGGGACGGGCAGGACATCGACCCCCGACTGCCGTTCGGCGCCTGAACGCGGCACGGCCGGACGATGGCATAGTGGACAGTGGACACCTTTGAAGCAGACTTCCCCCGCCCGGTCCGTGACCATGGAGGATGTGGCACGTGAAGCCGGCGTGAGCCGGGCGCTGGTCTCCCTGGTGATGCGCGATTCCCCGAAGGTCTCGCCCGCCAAGCGGACGGCGGTGCTGGAAAGCGCCGCCGCCCTGGGGTACTCCCCCAACCGCCTGGCCAGCAGGCTGGCGAGCCGCCGCACCAACACCCTGGGCGTCCTCTTCCTTGACCTGCACAACTCGGTCTTCGCCGACATTTACGACGGCATTGCCGAGGGCCTCGCCGGCAGCGGCAACCAGGTGATGGTCGCCGTCGGCTCCGCTGATCCCCGCACTGAACTCGAAGCCGTGAAGAACTTCGTGGACCTGCGGGTGGACGGTGTGATCCTGGCCGGCTATACCGGCTCGGCCGGTGAACTGGAGGCCGCACTCCGCGGAACGCCCGCCGTCGTCATCACCAGGGAATTGGAGGCCGACGGCGTTGATTCAGTTTTGACCGATGACTTCCGCTCCGGAGCACTCGCCGTGGAGCACCTGCACGGACTGGGGCACCGGCGGATTGCCCACGTGGATATTTCGGACTGGCTGCCGTACACCGTGCGACGCGAAGGCTACCTGCACGCCATGAAGCAGTTCGGCCTTGAGCCGATGCTGGTGCACAGCGACATGACCGAGCGCGGCGGCCGGGACGTCATGGAACAGTTCCTGGCTTCCGGCGCCGCCCTGCCCACAGCGATCTTTGCCCACAACGACCTCACTGCCATCGGCATCATGGAAGCCCTCGCTTCCCGCGGACTGCAGGTCCCGGATGATGTGGCAGTCGTGGGCTGTGACAACATCGAGGTGGCGGCCTCTCCTCTGATCGGCCTGACGTCCATTGACCAGCACGCCGGGGAACTCGGCCGGTTCGCGGCACAGGTGATGCTGGAGCGCGGGGCGGGCAGCCAAGGACCGCCGGTGACCCGTAAGCTGGAACCCGTCCTGATGGTCCGGCGCTCCTCCGGACTGGCCGCCACCTAGAGTTTTTGTCCACATATGCGGACTTCAGGCACCACCTCAAGGCCTGCATATCTGGACAAGAACTCGCACCCGAACTTTCAGCGGACGCCCGCCGTGGCTGGTTCCACCCTCACCGGGACACCAGTGGCCAACGATTCCTGGGCGGCGTCGGCCACCCGGGAGGCGGCCACTGCGTCCTCCGGCGTGCAGGGATTGCCACGCTGGCCAAGGACAAGCTCAACGAACGCGGCCATTTCGGAACGGTAGGCCTGGTCAAAGCGCTCGGCGAACGTCCTGTGCGGCTCACCGGAAGGGAAACCTACGCCGGGCTCGGCCGACGCCATGGCGGTCTTCTCATCCAGTCCCACCGTCAGCGACCGGCTGGACCCTTGGATCTCCAGCCGGACATCGTGGCCGGCCCCGTTGTAACGCGTCGCTGAGACAGTGCCCACGGTGCCGTCGTCGAAAGTCACCAGCGCCAGCGCGGTATCCACGTCCCCTACTTCGCCGATTGCCGGATCACCGTTGTTGGAGCCTTTGGCGTAGACCTCGACGATCTCGCGGCCGGTCAACCAGCGCAGGATGTCAAAATCGTGGACGGAGCAGTCGCGGAAGAGTCCCCCGGACGTGGCCAGGAACTCCACGGGGGGCGGTGCCATGTCACAGGTGACAGCGCGCAGGGAATGGATCCAGCCCAACTCGCCTGCCTGGTAGGCCCGTTTGGCTGCCAGGTAGCCGGAATCGAAGCGGCGCTGGTGGCCAATCTGGACTACGCCGTTCCTGCTGCGGATGTAATCGAGCACGGGGAGGGCATCCGCCACATTCATTGCCACCGGTTTTTCGCAAAGGACCGGGATGCCGGCGTCCACCCCGGCTTTGATCAGCTCGGGATGGGTGGCGGTGCCTGTTGCCACCACCAGGCCGTTTACGCCGGAGGCAAGGAGGGCTTCAACGGACGGCATGAACCCGGCGTCCAGGCCGGCTGCCACGGTCCGCGCGTGCTCTTCGGCCACATCCGTGAGTCTGAGCCTGACGTTGATGCCCTTCGGGTTGAGCACCGCGTTGAGGCCTGCGATGTTGGTGGCGTGCATGACGCCGATCCGGCCAACCCCTACCAGGCCAAGCGTTACATCCTTCATTGTTTTTCCTCTGCATACACGGTGAAGGCGTTCCGGAAGGCATCGAGGGCCTGGGCGCTGCTGTCGCTGGCCCATGCTTCCAGGCCCACTGTGCCCTCGTAGCCGGCATCGGCGAGGGCCCTGGCAACAGCTGCGTAATTGATTTCTCCGGTTCCGGGCTCACAGCGGCCGGGTACATCCGCCACCTGGATTTCCCCGATGTACGGCAGGGCGCGCCTCACCAGTTCGATGAGGTTCCCCTCCCCCAGCTGGGCGTGATAGAGATCCAGCATCAGCTTGGCGTTCGGGTGCCCGGCGGCCTCCACCAGGGCGAGGGTGTCCTTGGCCCGTGCCAGTGGAATGCCGGGGTGGTCCAGGATGGTGTTCAGGTTTTCCAGGCAGAACGTCACGCCGTGCTTCTCGCCCAGGTTGCCGAGCCTTTCCAGCGTCCGTGCGCCGGTGGCCCACATGCGGCCGGTGGAACGGTAGGCGGGGCGGGCGGCCCGGCCTTCCACCAATTCCGCCGGGTGCACCACCATCCGGCTGACGCCAAGTTCAAGGGCTGTGGGGATCAGCGATTCAGCTGTCCGCACCACGTCATCGGCCGTGTCCGGATCCACCAGGCTGCCGGACGCGTAACCGGTCATCGAGGAAAATACTGCGCCGGTGGCCGCTAATGCCTTGACGTCCTTGGTCCGCGAATCCCACAGTTCCACATCGAATCCGGCCTCGTGGACCCGGCGGACCCGTTCCACGAAAGGCAGGTCCAGAAACACCATTTCCGCACAGACGGCCAGCCGCATCAGACGTTTGCCTTCTGGGCGACGGCAGCCGGGGCGCCGCTTTTGACCGACTCGATGCAGGCGAGGGCCATCGCCAGGGCGCGGCGGGCGTCGGCGGCGCCGGGCGTAAGGGTGACATCCGACGACGGCGAGGCCACGCCGTCGCGCCTTGCCCGCACCGCGGCGGCGAAGTCGGCGAGTTCGTCCGTATAGGCCTGGCGGAACAGCTCCACGTTGAGCCGGGGCGTGTCCGCCGAAAGTCCTTCTGCGGTATAACGCCGGGACGCCGTTTCGGTGGCCCGGCCGGCCTGCACCATGCCTTTGGAGCCGAAGACTTCGCCGCGGACGTCGTACCCGTACAGTGCACTGAAATTCGCTTCGGCCACTGCCACGGCGCCGTTGCTGTACCGGATGGTCACCACAGCCGTGTCCAGGAACCCTTGGTCGCGCAGGGACGGCTCCACGAGCGCATCCGCCACCGCGTAGACCTCCACGGGCTCGGCCCCCTCGTTGAACCAGTTGAGGGTGTCGAAGTCGTGGATGAGCGTCTCCAGGAAGATGGTCCAGGCCGGGACCCTGGCGGCGTTGGGGATGCTTCCCGTCCCGGGATCGCGGGTCAGCGAGCGCAGGAGTTGAGGGGTACCCGCCACTCCGGCGGCGAGATCCTTCTTCGCTGCCTGGAAGTCATCCGCGTAGCGGCGGTTGAAGCCGATCTGGAACAGGACGCCGGCTTCGTCCACAGCGGCCAAGGCGGCATCGAGTTCGGCCAGGGACTGGCCGGCCGGTTTTTCACAGAAAACGTGTTTTCCGGCTGCCGCGGCCTGGGCAATCAGGGCGGAATGGAACCGTGCCGGGCTGGCGATGATCACGGCGTCAATCTCCGGATCGGCCAGGATATCGTCGGCAACCGCCGTCACCTTCGCGGTCCCCAGTTCCTGGGCAAGGTTTTGCGCGGACTCCACGTTGGGGTCCGCGATAGCGGTTAGATCGGCACCGGGGACGCGGCGGGCAATGCTTTCGGCATGGAACGCGCCCATCCAGCCTGAGCCGATGAGTCCAATCCGGACCGGTACGGGCGCTGCCGCAGGGTGCTGTGAGATATAAGCCAATGGCTCGTCCTTTCGATGGTGTGAACAGGGATGGATCAGGCGACGCCAACCCGGATCGTCATACTGTCTTCCCGTCTGATGTTGTGGTGCACTTGCGGCATGGCGAGGGGGCGCATTCTAGCCGCGGGTCCCCTCCTCCCCCTGCTAGGCGTGCCGCGGGCTGCTTTCCCTTGGCGTTTCTGCGCCGTGGGTGACGTCGGCGACCTCGGCCTGGACTTCCTTGACCACATCACTGTGACCGCCGAGCTGCTCCAGCTCGTGGGCGAGCTCTGCGAGTTCTGCGCCGCCGGCCATCTGGGCCGTCAGCTCGTCCAGGGAAATGTCCTTCTTGTCGTAGTAGCCGATTGATTTCCCGCGCTTGAGCAGCAGGAACCTGTCCCCCACCGGGAAGGCGTGGTGCGGGTTGTGGGTGATGAAGATGACTCCGAGTCCGCGGTCCCTGGCCTGCAGGATGTAGCGCAGGACGACGCCCGACTGCTTCACGCCGAGGGCCGCCGTCGGCTCGTCCAGGATGAGGACCTTGGCGCCGAAGTACACCGCCCGGGCGATGGCCACACACTGGCGCTCACCGCCAGAGAGCTGGCCGATGGGCTGTTCCACATCGCGCAGGTCGATGCCCATCTCGGCCAGTTCCTTGAGCGTGATGGCCTTCATCTTCTCGACGTCCATGCTCTTGAACGGGCCGAAACCGCTGGTCAGTTCCGAGCCGAGGAAGAAGTTCCGCCAAATCGGCATCAGTGGCACCACCGCGAGGTCCTGGTACACGGTGGCAATGCCTGCATCCAAAGCATCACGGGGGGAAGAGAACTTCCGTTCCTCGCCCATGATGTTCAACACCCCTGCGTCATGCTGGTGCAGGCCTGCGATGATCTTGATCAAAGTTGACTTGCCTGCACCATTGTCGCCAAGGACGCAGGTGACCCGGCCGTTATCCACGGCCATGGTGACGTCGCTCAGGGCGATGATGTTGCCGTAATGCTTGCCCACGCCCTCGAGGGAAAGCAGGTGGACGGGGGTGTGGGTGAGGGGGTCCCGTTCGTTCTGGAGCAGCGTTTGCTGGTCTATTTCATGTGCGTTCATTTTCCGGCCCCTTACTTCAGTTCTGCGCGGCGCTTGACGATGAGGTTGACGATGGTGGCCAGGAGCAGCATCAGGCCCAGGAAGAACTTGAACCAGTCCGGGTTCCACTGCGCGTAGACGATGCCCTTGTTGGCCATGCCGAAGATGAACGCTCCAATCGCGCCGCCGATCGCAGAACCGTAGCCGCCGGTCAGCAGGCACCCGCCGATCACCGCGGCGATGATGTAGAGGAACTCGTTGCCCACGCCTTCACCGGACTGGACGGTATCGAAGGCGAAGAGGTTGTGCATGCCGAGGACCCAGCCACAGAATCCCACGCCCATAAACAGGCCAATCTTGGTGGCCTTGACCGGCACGCCGACTGCGCGGGCCGCGTTCTCGTCCCCGCCCACGGCGAAGATCCAGTTCCCAACCCGGGTCCGCATCAGCACCCAGGTGGCTACGGCGACCAGTGCGATCCAGATGAAGACCGTGATTTTTACTTCGATGCCGGCGATGTTTACCGCGGAGGCGAAGACCCCGCGGGCCGTATCGAAGCCATCCATGTTGGAGATTGACGGCGATGAGACGGAGCCACCGATCAGACGCGTAAGGCCCAGGTTTAGGCCGGTCAGCATCAGGAAGGTTGCGAGGGTGACGATAAAGCTTGGCAGCTTGGTCTTCATCAGGATCCAGCCGTTGATGAAGCCGATACCGAGGGACACCAGCAAAGCCAGGAGGACCCCTACCCAGACATTCGTGCTGAAGTACCAGCTGAACATAGACGCCGTCAGCGCCGATGAAATCACGGCGACACCTGTGGAAAGGTCGAACTCCCCGCCGATCATCAGCAGCGACACCCCTACGGCCATGATTCCGATTGTGGAGCTGCCGTAGAGAATGGTTGCCAGCGCATTGGGCTGGGTGAACGTCGGGGACACCAACGCGAAGAAGACAAAAAGGACGATTGCGCCCACCAGGGCACCGACCTCAGGCCGGCCGAGGAGCTTCTGCAAGGGATTGCGCTTGGCGACGCGCTCATCGGTCGCCGGTGATGCGATCTTGGTCTGGGTGATGGTCATGATGTTTCTCCTTGCTGCCGGGCTGGCGCTGGCCGGCCCGGCAAGCGGGCTGTTAGCGGATTCCCTGTTCGGCGAACTTCAGGACTTCGGTTGCATTGGACTGGTCGACGATTGCCGGGCCAGTGAGGACTGACTGTCCGCCACCGAGCTTGAAGCCGCCCCGCTTGTTCTGCCACAGCGCATCCACTGCGCCGTAGCCCTGCAGCCAAGGCTGCTGATCCACGGTGAACAGTACGCTGCCATCGGCAACCTTCTGCGCGAGTTCCTTGTTCAGGTCGAAGCTGGCAACCTTGGCCGAGCTTCCGGCCGTAGAGACTGACTTCATGAGCGTCAGCGTGATGGGTGCGCCGAGGCCGATGATGACGTCAGCATCCGCGGAAGCCTGGAGCTTTGCGGTCGCCGTCGATTCAACAGACGTCATGTCTGCACCGTTGACATACAGGATTTCGGTACCGGGCACTTTGGCCTTCACACCGGCGCACCGGGCCTCGAGCCCCACGTGCCCCTGCGCCTGGATGACGCAGACCGGGTGCTTGTAGCCGCCCTCGGCAAGTTTCGAACCCACTGCTTCACCGGCGAGCTTCTCATTCGAGCCGAAGTGGGTGAACGCCCCGAGTTGGGCAGAAGCCGCTTCGCCAGCATTAAAGCTCACGATCGGGATTCCCGCATCAGAGGCCTTCTTGAGCGCACTCTTCAGCGCGTCGGGAGTGGCCAGCGTTACCGCGATCCCGTCCACCTTCTGGTCCACCGCCTGCTCGATCAGTTGCGCCTGCCGGCCGGCCTCAGGATCTGAGGTGTAGAGCAGTTCGACATTGTCCTTTGCTGCAGCTTCTTCTGCGCCCTTACGGACGGTATCCCAGAAGGTGTCACCAGCGGGGGCGTGCGCTATCAGTGCTATCTTCATCCGCTCGGTGGTGGCAACCTGGCCACCACCGCCCCCTGTTCCAGTTTCGGGAGTCCGTCCACCACCGCTTGAGCACGCGCTCAACGCCAGCATGGGAACTACTGCCGTCAACAGAGCCGCTTTACGCCAAGAAAAATTAGCCACCATAATCTCCTTTGATCTCAGGTCCCGGGCTGCCACTTTGCAGCCTCCGGGGCACTGCCTACCTCGATCATGGTGATCTAATTCACGAATGTCAAGAGTTTGTCCTGACATTAGGATGTTTAGACCAACGTCTGGCGCTCGGCCTCCTGCACCCTCAGTCGGATAGCGGAGCAGTGGTTCCGCGGACAACCAATGTCGGCGCAATAAGGGTCCGCCCTGGGCTTGGGGCAGCGCTTTCTATCCGTGCGAGCAGCGCTTTAGCCACTTCCTTACCCACAAGGTCGCTTCGGTTGTCCACGGAGGTCAACTCCAGATAGCGGGACTTGGCCAGGGTTGAGTTGTCATATCCGATCACGGAAATTTGAGACGGGACCGCCAAGCCGCGCGCCTTGATGGCTCCAAAGGCGCCCAGCGCCATTGTGTCGTTGGCAGCGAAAATAGCCGTTGTGTCAGGATGGTGGTCCAGCAGCCAGCAGGCCGATGCGTACCCGTCCTCTTCCGACGTACCCCCCGTCTCCCCAACGACGCGCATATCAGCGCCTGCGTCCCGAAGGCGGCTGGCAAAACCCGCCCGGCGGTGGGCGGCGGCGCCGCCGAACCCCGACAGGTGCCCAATCCTGGTGTGGCCGAGACCCAGCAGGTGGTCGGCAGCCATGGCACCGCCGCCGTCGTCGTCATTGGTGATTAGGTCCGCCCCGGCGGGTACGCCGTTCCGCCACCCTGCCACCACCGTGGGCACGCCAGCGCCGGTGAGCATTGACTCGCTGGGTTCAGCCGCAATCACCAAACCGTCAACATGCATGGCGAGCAGGCCGTCCACAGCGTCACTGATCCGGTTCTCGCCGGGCCGGGAGTCAGCCAGCATCACCCGGTAGCCTTCCTGCGTCAGCACGGACTCCATGCCCCGCAGAAGATCAACGAACCACAGGTTTCGGTAGTCGTCGATCACGAGGCCTATGCTCTTCGTCCGGCTGCTTGCGAGGGCCGTGGCTGCCTGGCTTGGGCGGTAGCCAAGTTCCGTGATTGCCGCCTGCACAGCCTCGCGCCGCTTCTCGCTTACCCGCACCGGATTCTGCAGCACCAGCGAAACCAACGACGGCGAGACTCCCGCCTGCTTTGCGACGTCATAGATGGTGGGGCGCCGGGTTTTGGGGCGATCATTCGTCATCAAAAAGCCTTTCATCTCTGGGTTGAGAATATCCCGGCGGATGATTGACAGGACAAATAGACATGGCTACGCTCAAGGTCAGCGTAAAAATTGTAGCGCTACAAAATGCCGGCGGACCTTCATGCCGCGGCTGAATTTCAAAGGAGAAATTAATGGCTGAAAGCCTTGGTGTAGCCGTCATCGGTGCAGGCATGGCCGGCAAGGCCCACGCCGCCGCATACCGGACGGCGTCCGTCCTCTATAGCCCGGTCCTTCCTCCGGTGCGCCTGGTTTCGATCGGTGACGTCAATCCCGAATTCGGCTCCCTGGCCGCCCGGCGCTTCGGTTACGAGCGTAACGACACCTCATGGCAGGCAATCGCCGAAGCCGATGACATCGACGTGGTCAGCGTGGTCATCGCCAATTCCCTCCACCGTGAGGTTGTTGAGGGCCTGCTCGCCGCCGGCAAGCACGTGCTGTGCGAAAAGCCCCTGAGCGATTCCATGGAAGACGCCCGGGCCATGGCTGACGCAGCCCGCAGCGCGTCCAGCATCGCGCGGATCGGGTTCACTTTCCGCCGCACACCGGGCATCGCCTATATCCGGGACCTCATCCGGACCGGAGTGCTCGGCAACGTCCTGCACTTCAGCGGCCGCTACTGGACGGATTACGGCTTCAGCCCGTCCGCTCCCATGAGCTGGCGCTATAAAGGCGGCCCCGGCTCAGGCGCCCTCGCCGACGTCGGATCCCACCTGACGTACATTTCCGAATTCCTGTGCGGCGACATCAAGTCCGTTTCCGGCGGGCAGCTCAGCACCGTCATCAACAAGCGGCCACTGCCGCTCACTGCTGTAATGGGCCATGACCATGCCGCTGTCAGCGACACCTTCCAAGCCGTCGAGAACGACGACTATGCGGCTTTCAATGCGGAATTCGCCACGGGCGCCGGCAGCTTTGAAGTCTCCCGCGTTGCGGCCGGACACGCCAACAGTCTTCAGTTCGAGGTGTTCTGCGAAAACGGTGCCGCAAAGTTCGACCAGCGCCGTCCGTCCGAAATCCAGCTGTTCCTCAACGACGGCTCCGGCAACGAAAATGGTTACCGGCAGGTCATCCTGGGCCCGGGCCACCCGTACATCGCCGGCGGGCTCGCCATGGACGCCCCCGAAGTGGGCTTTGGCCAGAACGATGCCTTTGGCTACCAAGCACGTGCATTCCTCGAAGAGATTGCCGGCCTCAGCGAAGAAGAGTCTCTCCCCCGCTGTGCCACGTTTGACGAGGGCGTGCGGAACATGGAACTGCTGGGCGCCGTCACCGAATCCGCCCTTAACAACGGAAAGAAAATCACGCTATGAAACTCGGTGTCTACAACGCGATCCTGCATGACCGTCCACTTCCCGAAGCGCTGAAGGTCATAGCCGATCTTGGCCTCACCGGCATTGAAATCAACACGGGCGGATTCCTCCCTGCCGTCCATGTCCCCACCATGGACCAAATCCTGGAAAGCGACGCCGCGCGGGACGACTACCTTGCGATTTTCGAAGGCACCGGCGTCTCGATCGCCGGCCTGAACTGCAACGGCAACCCGCTGCACCCCAAGCGTGAGATCGGTGAGAAGCACGCCGAAGACATCCGCCGTTCCGTCCGGCTGGCACACCGCCTGGGGCAGAACCGGGTGGTAACCATGTCCGGTCTGCCCGGAGGCGAACCAGGCGCGACCACCGTCAACTGGGTAGTCAACGCCTGGAACTCGGCTGCGCTGGATGTACTGGACTATCAGTGGGGCGTGGCAGCGGAGTTCTGGAAGGAAACTGACCGCCTTGCTGCTGACCATGCCGTCAAGGTGGCTCTTGAGCTGCACCCCCAAAACCTCGTTTTCAACACCGCCGATGTCCGCAAACTTATCGAGCTCACGGGTGCAACACACGTCGGAGTGGAACTTGATGCCTCCCACCTGTTCTGGCAGCAGATGGACCCGGTGGCTGTGGTCCGCGAACTCGGCCCGCTGGTGTTCCAGGCAGCAGCAAAGGACGTCCGCGTGAATACGGAAAACGCCGCGCTCTACGGCGTGCTGGACAACAGTTTCCGTCGGCTCGCGCCGGAGGAGAACCGCACCAATCTTGGTGGCGACGAGTGGGCCAACGAGTGGCCCAAGAACTCCGCCTGGGACTTTGTGGCACTCGGACGCGGGCACGACACGGCCTTCTGGACGGAGTTCCTGCGCGCACTGCACGAGGTAGATCCGGACATGTTGGTCAATATCGAGCACGAGGACGTTTCGCTGGGCAGGATCGAAGGACTGGAAGTAGCCGCCAAAGTTTTGAAGGACGCTGACGCAGCCCTCGTGGCCTCATTGAACCCGACCGCCTGATAACCCGAGGGACACCCCGACAGCAGGAGGGGCGGCGCAAACGCGCCGTCCCTCCTGCTGTTTTCCAATCAGGCCACCCGAACAATAAATTCAACAGGCAAAGGAAACGAATGATGCGGATCGGCATTGTGGACTATGGAGCAGGCGGCCGGTACTTCCATGCCCCGTTTGTGGAAGCGGCCGACGGCGTGGAACTCGCCGGGGTGGTGGCCAGGTCGGCGGCGAACCGGCGCCCACAGCGAAAGACGCCAGGGAGCTGGAACTCGCGGCCAGCCAGGCCGGGGTTGTCCTGAACGTCTATCACAACCGGCGGCGTGACGCCGATATCTTCACTCTCGCGAACGTCCTTGCATCAGGGAAACTCGGTGAGCTGTGGCGGGTCCACTCGTTTGGTCCCAGTGGCGGACTCCTCCGGGATTTTGGCAGCCACCTTGTGGACCAGATGCTGTGGTTCCTGGGTCCTGCCATCTCTTTATGCCGGCTTCTACGCGGAATTCGCCCGCGCTGTCAGGGGGAAGGCCCCGAACCGGTACCGGCGGCTGAAGGGGTACGGACACTGGAGGTTCTTGACGCCGCCGGAAAAGCGCGATGCGGAACGCGGTGATTGCGCTCTAGCACCGCCCTCATCCTGGACGCAGAAACGCCCGACGCCGGCCGGCGTCGGGCGTTTCTTGTGGCGCCTGGTGCGCCGCCCCGTGGTTGAGGGCCTTAGGCGTCCACGCGGGAACGTTCCTTGAACAGGTGCTCGAGCTCCTCGAGGGACTTGTCCTTGGTTTCCGGGACCACCCGCTTGACCCAAACGATGGCGCCGAGCTGCAGCGCCACAAAGATGAGGAACGTAGCCGAAACACCGATCCACGCGACCATCTGTGGGAAAAAGAAACCTATGAGGAAGTTGACCATCCAGAGCACAAAAACGCAGATACCCATAGCAACGCCACGGACGTGCATCGGAAAGATCTCGGACATGGTCAGCCAGGTGACGGTGCCAATGCAGCCCTGCATGGAGGCCAGGAACGTCACCATGAACAGCAGAACCAGGTAACCGCGCAGGGTGCTTTCCGGCAGGGCGAAGGAGATAATCGCGATCGCCAGCAGGGACGAGGACGTGCCGCACAGTCCCACTATAAGCATGGGTTTACGGCGTACCCGCGACATCAGGTACATACCTATGACCACGGCCACCACAGAGGTGATGCCGTTGAGGACATTCGCGAGCAGTGCGCCACGGTCACCGAATCCCGACGAGGACAGGATGGACGTACCGTAGTACATGATCGCGTTCACGCCGCTGATTTGGTTGATGATGGCCATGCCGAGACCCACTACGAAGATCCTGCGGATCCACGGGACGGTGAGGTCCTTGACCGTTCCGAGTTTGGCTTGGTAATCCTCCCTGGCCGCCTGCCGGACCTCGTCGAACTCTGCTGACACGTCCCCGGCAGCGCGAGTGGAGCGCAGCACCTCCAGGACGGCGCCGAACCTGCCGGCGGACGCAAGCCAGCGAGGGCTTTCCGGCAGGACGAGCATCCCGAACCAGAGCACTACGGCCGGCAACGTAGCAATCACGAGCATCCAGCGCCAGATGTTCGCTTCTTCAGGAAACAAGTTGCCCAGCACCGCGTTGAACGTGAAGGCCAGGAACTGCCCGGTGACGATCATCAGTTCGTTCTGCGTGACGATTCGGCCGCGGTGGGCCGCCGGCGACATCTCCGCGAGGTATACAGGGACGATCACCGAAGCACCACCCACGGCGAGGCCCAACAAGGTCCTTGCCGCTATCAGCAGTTCAATACTCGGCGAAAGAGTGCAGAAGATGGTGGCGACGACGAAGATCAGTGCCAGCCCCATGATGGTTTTCCGCCGGCCGAAGCGGTCCGATAGGCGTCCGGCACTGATGGCACCAAATGCTGCACCGAAGAGGAGCGTGGAGGTGACGAGCCCTTCAGTCAGCGGAGTAAGGCCAAGATCCCGCTGCATAAAGGGCAGTGCGCCGTTGATGACGCCAGTATCGTAGCCGAACAGCAGGCCGCCGAAGGTGGAGAAGAGCGCCACCTTCCGCATGAATTTCTTCGGGTCGGAGGACTTTGACGGTGTGGAGTTTCCTGCAATGCCGGACGTTCCCACCGCGCGGGGCGCGGTCGTGGTTCCTTTGCTGTTTTCCATCCGCGCCTCCACTACTTCGTTTTGGCGATATAGTCCTGCATCGTCTCCAGCTGGTACCGGGAGACGTCCTCGGCCTTCTCGTCCTCAGCGAAGACGCTGGACACCATCACCGTGTTGTCCTTGTCCAGGAAGCCGATCTCCTTCAGGCCGCCGAAGAACTCGTCCCAGTTCACGTCGCCGTCGCCGATTTTCAGGTGCTGGTGCACACGCACGGCGTTGCCCGGCGGGTTGGTGATGTAACGCAAGCCATGGGAGGCGTTGTGGTCCATGGAGTCAGAAACGTGGACCAGGCGAAGTTTGTCACCGGCGGCCCGCATGATCTCCAACGGCTTGTTGCCCATGTGGAACGAGTGCGAGGCCACGTAGACCATGCCGATGTTGGGCGAGTTGACTCCGCGGATAACGCGAATGGCGGCCAGGCCGTCTTCGACGAAGTCGTCCGGATGCGGGTCGATCAGGACATCCAGTCCCTCGCGCTCAATGATCGGGAGCAGTTCCTCCATGGAGCGGTAGAAGGCCCGCTCGGATTCTTCGGCTTTCTCCGGGCGGCCACTAAATTCAGTATTCATGGTGCTGACGCCCAGGTCCACCGTGATTTGGATGGCACGCTTCCAGTAGCGGACAGCTGCCTCGCGGGCATCCTCGTCCGGACCGGACCAGCGGAGCACAGGGAGCACTGAGGCGATTTCCACGCCGGCATCCTTGCAGGCCTTGTTCATCTTCGTAACGAGTTCGTCGTCTGCTTTTGGGTGGTTATAAAAGGGGATTAAGTCTGCATGCGGTGTCATCTGCAGGTATTTGTAGCCCAGGTCCGCAGCCACGCGGGGAAATTCCAGCAGGTTGTGGCTGTGGTGGAACGGGGTGGGGTCAAGCGCGATTTTCACGGGGAACACTCCATTATGGATGAGTCAGGAATAGAAGGGCTGCTAGCTGTAGAGGGCTGGCTTGGCGGCCAGCTTTACTGCCACCTTTTCGCCGTTCTTCTGCGCCTCGACGCCGGCTTCGCAGCAGGCCGCAGTGGCGTAACCATCCCAGGCGGTGGGGCCACCGATCTCGCCCCTGAGCGCAGCGTCCACCCATGACTGGATTTCGACGTCGTACGCCGCGCCGAATCGCTCTTCGAACCCGGGAGTGACGTTGCCGCCCCAGCGGCCGGCGCTGCGGGTGTAGGGTCCCTTGTCGCCGCCGATGCTGACAACGCCTTCTTCGAATGACGCCTGGGTACCAACCTCATAGCCGTACTTTGCGTTGACAAAGATTTCGACGTCGGCCAGGACTCCGGATTCAGTTTCCAGCAGGACGTGCTGGGGGTCGTGCTGGCCGGCCGGGGCATTCCTGGTGGCCTTGCCCAGGCGGACCTGGATGCTGGTGATTTCCTCGCCCGTGAAGAACCGGATGGCGTCAAACTCGTGGACCACGGAGTCGTTGATCAGCATCTCATTAGTGAAGCCGGCCGGCGTCGTGGGGTTGCGGTGCTGGTGGTGCAGCATCAGCAGCTCACCCAACTCATGGTTGCGGATGATCTGTCCGAGTGCGGCGTATTCGGCGTCAAAGCGGCGCATGAATCCAACCTGGATGCGCTTGTGGCCCAGTGCAACCTCGGCCTGGACGATCTTCCAGGAGGACTCGGCGTCCGGGGTCAGCGGCTTCTCGCACAGGATCGGGATGTCCTTGGCAATCGCCTTGAGCAGGATGTCCTCGTGCAGGAAGCCGGGCGTGGCAATGAGTACTGCGTTGACATCACCGTTATTGAGGGCTTCCTCGGCGTCGGCAAGGGCTACGGCGCCTGGGATGCCTGCGACAGCTGCCTGGGCGCGGGCAAGGTCAACGTCCACGACGGCGGCAATTTCGGCTCCGTGAATGCGGGTGTAAAGGCGCTGGATGTGGTCAGCGCCCATGCGCCCGGCGCCGATGACGGCGACGCGGAGGGTTTCAGTCATTGTTTCGTTCCTTAGTGTCTGTGGCGGATGCGGTTAGCTGACAGCAGTACGGGAACCGCAGGACAGCAGATAGTTGCGGGTGCGCTTGGCGATCGGCATGGGCACATCGAAGGCAACCGGATACATGTCCTGTTCCACGATGCCGAAGATGGGCCGGTTGAGTGCCTCCACGGCTTCGATGACGGCCTGGAGGTCCGGCAGGCCGTTCGGCGGCTCGGTCATGACGCCAGCCAGGTTGGCTGCGGCCCAGGTCATGTTTTCCTCGTTGACCTTCTTCAGGATCTCCGGATTGATCTGCTTCAGGTGCAGGTAGCCGATCCGCTCCGGGTAGTTCTTGATGAGCTCAAGGCTGGAGGCGCCGCAGTATTCGGCGTGGCCGGTGTCCAAGCAAAGGTTCAGGTACTGCGGATCCGTGGCGGCCAGGAGGGTTTCAATGTCCTCCTGCGCGCCAACGTGGGAGTCGGCGTGGGAGTGGAATTGCTGCTTCAGGCCGAAGTCCTCCAGCAGGGTCTTGCCCAGGCGGTTGTGCCCGCCGAACAGGTCGCTCCAGGCCTTGTCGCTGAGCGTGCCGCTTTCCACGGCTTCACCGGTGACGTCGTCGCGCCACATGGCCGGGATGACCACGATGTGCTCGCCGCCCATGGCTGCCGTCAGTTCAGCCACCTTGCGGGCCGGCTCCCAGGCGGTCTCCCACTGGTCCAGCCCGCGGTGGAAAGCGGTGAAGACGGTGCCGGCGGTGACCTTGAGGTCGCGCTGCTTGAGCTCCTCCGCGAGGCGGCTGGGGTCGGTCGGAAGGTAACCGTAAGGGCCCAGCTCAATCCACTTGTAGCCGGATTCGGCGACCTCGTCCAGGAACCGCTCCCACGGCGTCTGCTTGGGGTCATCCGGGAACCAGACGCCCCAGGAGTCCGGCGCGGTGCCGATGATGAGCTTGTTCTCTTGGTCTGTCATGACAGCGTTGTCTTTCTGTTGTCGGGGTGCTCAGCTGGGATGGCGTAGGTCGAAAGGGGTCAGTCGCGCCGTCCGCGGCCTTCAGTTGCATCGTCGGCCCGGCCCGGAACGGAGTCTTCTCCGTGCGCCAGCTCGTCAGGGAGTCCTTCTGCGATTCCGTCGTGGCGCACTGCATGGTCGTCGGCGTGGGAGGGAAAGTTGTAGGAGGCGCCCGAAGCGGCGGTGGATTCGGGCCAGCGGGAGGTGACGACCTTGCCGCGGGTGTAGAAAGAGACGCCCTCGGGGCCGTAGATGTGCTTGTCACCGAACAGGGAGGCTTTCCATCCACCGAAGGAGTGGTACGCCACAGGAACGGGCAGCGGCACGTTGATCCCGATCATGCCGACGGTCACGGAGCGTTGGAAGGTACGGGCGTGGGCGCCGGAGGAGGTGAAGATGGCGGTGCCGTTGCCGTACGGGTTGGCGTTGATCAGGTTGATGCCGTCTTCGAGGCTGGCGACGCGGACAACCACGAGGACGGGTCCGAAAATTTCCTCGGTGTAGGCGGTCATTCCGGTCTTGACGTGGTCGATGACGGTCGGGCCTACCCAGAAGCCGTCTTCGTGGCCCGGGACCACCAGGTCGCGGCCGTCAACCACCATGGCGGCACCGGCTTGTTCTGCCTCGGTGACGATCTTGACGATGCGTTCCTTGGAGGCAGGGGTGATGACCGGGCCCATTTCCGCGTCGGGCGCGGTGCCGTTGTTCACCTTCACGGCCAGTGCGCGCTCTTCGACCTTCTTGACGATCAGGTCCGCGGCGTCCGCAACGGCGACGGCGACGGAGATGGCCATGCAGCGTTCCCCCGCAGAGCCGAAGGCAGCGGCGGCAAGGTGGTCGGCGGCGTTGTCAAGGTCGGCGTCGGGCATGACGATGGCGTGGTTCTTCGCCCCGCCCAGGGCCTGGACGCGCTTGCCGTGCTTGGTGGCGGTTTCGTGGACGTACTGGGCGATCGGGGTGGAGCCGACGAAGGAGATGCCGTCCACGTCCGGGTGGGTGAGCAGCCCGTCGACGGTTTCCTTGTCGCCGTGCAGGACCTGGAACACGCCGTCGGGCAGGCCGGCCTCCGTCCACAGCTTGGCCAGCAGCATGGACGCGGAGGGGTCGCGTTCGGAGGGCTTGAGGATGAACGCGTTGCCGGTGGCGATCGCCATCGGCGCCATCCACAACGGCACCATGACGGGGAAGTTGAACGGGGTGATCCCGGCGACCACGCCGAGGGGCTCGCGGAAGGAGAACACGTCGATGCCGGTGGAGACCTGGTCCGAGTAATCGCCCTTGAGCAGGGTGGGGATGCCGCAGGCGTACTCGATCACTTCCAGGCCGCGGCCGATCTCGCCCTTGGCGTCGGACAGGACCTTGCCATGCTCGGCCGTGATCAGGGCGGCGAGCTCGTCCACATGGGCGGCGACGAGTTCGCGGAACTTGAACAGGACGGCGGTGCGCTTGGCCAGAGAGATGTCGCCCCAGTTGTCGGCGGCTTCGCGGGCGGCGGCGACGGTGGCGTCCAGGTCGGCGCGGTTGGCCAGCCGCAGCTCCGCAGTAACCTGACCCGTGGCCGGGTTATAGACGGACGTGGTGCGCTCACCCTCGCCGGCAGTTTCGGCACCGTTGATGAAGTGGTTGATGGTGGAGGTCTCGGTGGTGACAGTCATGGCGACTCTTCCTTGAGTTGAAAACGTGCGGGGTCGAGGAGGGATTCAGCCGAGCAGTTTGCGCTGGCGTGACTTGTGATCGGTGTAGGTCTGGAAAGCAGCTTTGGTGGAGTCCAGTTCGGAGACCTGGGAGACGGGCACATCCCACCATGACTCGGAGGACGGGGCATCCAGCAGCGGATCGGATTCGACATGGATCAGGATCGGGCCGCCCCGCTCGGGGGCGGCCTTGGCGTCGCGGATGGCCTGCTCCAGTTCGGCGATGACTTTTTCGCCCGGTTCGACCCGGATGACCTTCACGCCGAGTGATTCGGCGTTCAGGGCCAGGTCGACGGGCAGGATTTCACCTTCGTCGAAGCTGTGCTGTTCATTGTTCAGTGCCCGGTACTGGGTGCCGAAGCGCTGGGAACCGAGCATTTCCGAGAGGGAGCCGATGGAGGCGTAGCCGTGGTTCTGGATCAGGACCACGATCAGCTTGATGCGTTCGGCGACGGCGGTGACCAGTTCGGTGTGCATCATCAGGTAGGAGCCGTCCCCCACCATCACGACAACGTCGCGCTGGACCCCTCCGGCGGCGGCTTCGGAGAGGGCTGCACGTTTCACACCGAGGCCGCCCGGGATCTCATAGCCCATGCAGGAGTACGCGTACTCCACGTGGTAGCCGAACGGGTCGCGGACCCGCCACATCTTATGCAGGTCACCCGGCAGGGAACCGGCCGCGCAAACGACGACGTCCTGAGCGTCCATGGCCCTGCTGGTGGCGCCGATAATTTCGTTCTGTGCAGGCAGCGGGGTGTAGCGGGTATCGAATGCCTCGTCCACGGTGGCGTTCCAGCGCTTCTTCTCGGCTGCGACCTTCTGTTCCAGATCCGCGCCCACACGGTAACCGCCGAGCGCTGCGTTGAGCTTCACCAGTGCCTTCCGGGCGTCCGCCACGATCGGCAGGGTGGTGCCATGCTTGTACGCATCGATCGGTGCGACGTTGATGTTGATAAACCGTACGTCCGGGTTCTGGAACGCCGTCCGCGAGGCGGTGGTGAAATCCTCGTACCGGGTGCCGATGCCAATGATCAGGTCCGCCTCAGCCGCGAGGGCGTTGGCCGCTGTCGTGCCGGTGGAGCCGATGGCGCCCAAGGAGAACTGGTGATCCCAGGGCAGCACGCCGACGCCGGCCTGGGTGTTCCCCACCGGGATGCCGGTCAGCTCGACAAACTTCGCGAGTTCCTCGTTGGCGTAGGCGTAGAGGACACCGCCGCCGGCGATGATCAGCGGCCGCTTCGCGGCACGGATGGCCTCGGCTGCTCGCCGGATGTCGTCGTCGTCCGCGTCCGGGCGGCGGATCCGCCACTCCCGCTCGGCCAGGAACTCCTCCGGTACGTCGAACGCTTCGGCCTGGACGTCCTGCGGCAATGAAATGGTGACCGCACCGGTTTCAGCCGGGTCGGTCAGGACGCGCAGGCCGTGGTGGAACGCCGAGAACAGCTGCTCGGGCCGGTTGACCCGGTCAAAGAACTTGGACAGCGGCCGGAACGCATCATTGACGGTGATGTCGTAGGCGTGGGGCTGTTCCAGCTGCTGCAGCACCGGGTCCGCGGCGCGGGTGGCGAACGTGTCGGACGGCAGCAGCAGCACCGGGAGCCGGTTGGTGGTGGCCAGCGCGGCGCCGGTCAGCAGGTTGGAGGAGCCCGGGCCGATCGAGGTACTGATCGCAAAGGTCTGCCGGCGGCGGGTGTGCCGGGCATAGCCCACAGCCTGATGGACCTGGGCCTGCTCGTTCCGGCCCTGGTAGTACGGCATGATCGCCGGGTCCAGCTGCTGGTACTGCTTCAACGCCTGGCCCACACCGGCAACATTGCCGTGCCCGAAAATACCAAACGTCCCCGGAATCAGGCGCTCACGGTACTCAACACCATCGATCGAATCGACCGTGTACTGCTTGGAAAGGTATTCCACCACGGCCTGGGCGACCGTCATTCTGCGGGTTGCAGTTCCTAATGTTGTTCCCATGGGGAGGCTACTCCGATACTTCTTCGGTTCGGTCTGGGGTGGTGTGGCTCAGCAGTGAGGCGGCCATGGCCACGGCGCCGGCAACATCGCCGTCGGCCGGGTAGAGCAGTGTCCGTCCAACCGTGAGGCCCTGCACTCCGGGCAGGGCCAGGGCTTCCTGCCAGCTCGCGAAAACCTCGTCCTGGGTTCCATCCGGGTCACCGCCCAACAGGACAGTGGGCATGGTGGTTGCCGCCATGACGCGCTCCATCTCCGCCACCACGGGCAGCTTCATCCAGGTATAGGCGCTGGTGGAGCCCAATCCTTCAGCGATAGCGATGGACTTGATCACGGCGTCCGTGGAGAGGTCGTTACGGACCCGGCCGTTCTCCCGGACCGACAGGAACGGTTCCACCATAGCGATGAGCCTGCGCTCAGCCAGCGAGTCGATGGCCTTGGCCGTGGCCTCGAGAGTGGCAACTGTGTCCGGGTCCCCAAGGCAGATGCGGGTGAGCATCTTGCCGCCGTCGGCACCAAGCGCCTCCAGGGCAGCTGCCGTGTGGCCGGTGAAGCGGTCATCGAATTCGTTGACAAGGCCTGTCAGCCCGCCGCGGTTCATCGAGCCGAAAACGAGTTTGCCTTCCAGTGCACCCAGCAGGAGCAGGTCATCCATAATGTCGGGTGATGCCAGCACGCCATCCACGTCCGGGTTGGCCAGCGCAATCTGCAGCCGGTCCAGGAGCTGCCGGCGGTCCGCCATAGCCACCGGATCATTGCCGACGGCGAGGGCACCGCGGGCGGGGTGGTCAGCGGCGACGATGAAGTTTTGTTTGCCGTATTTGAGGCCGGGATGGCGGCGCCGTGCTTTCGCTGCCCGGGCTATAGCGTCCGGGTCTTCGAGCCGGATGGTACTAAGGTGGGCGTAGCGGCGCGGGTCGTCGTCCACGCCGTTGTTCGAGGCAAGAGGCGTGAGAGTCACAGTGCTGCTCCTTCCGTGGAGAACTGACCAGGCACCAGGCGGCCGCGTTCCACCAGCAACGAGGTGACCTCTTCCGGCGTCGGCATGGCGTCGGCGCACGAGAGGCGGGAAGCGACGATAGCGCCGGCGGCGTTGGCGTAGTCCAAAACTTGGGCCAACGGCCAGCCGGACAGCAGTCCGTGACAGAAGGCGCCCCCAAACGAGTCGCCTGCGCCCAGTCCGTTAAGGGTTTCCACCGGCACCGGCGCTGACACCACGCGCTCAGTCCGGGTTTTGGCCATAACCCCTTCGGGGCCAAGCTTGACAACGGCGATCTCAACGCCGGCGGCCAGCAGCCGGTCCGCCTGCTCATCGGGAGTGCCCTCGCCAACGGCTACGGCGCATTCCTTGTCGTTTCCGATGGCGACGGTCACGTGCGGCAGAATCTTGGCGACCTGGGCGCGCGCTTCTTCTTCGGAGTCCCAGAACATGGGCCGGTAGTCCAGGTCCAGGATGGTGAACTTGCCGTCCGCCAGCCCGGTACGCGGCCGGGCCTCATGGGCGGCAAGGTGCGCGCTGCGGCTGGGTTCCTGGCAAAGGCCCGTGACCGTGGACCAGAAAATACCGGCCTCGCGGATGGCCTCAAGGTCCAGTTCCTCTGGCCTGATCTGCAGGTCCGGAGCAGTGGGGAACCGCCCGTAGAAGTACAGCGGGAACTCGTCCGTAGCCGGCTTGATGGCACAGAAGGTCACCGCCGTCGGGTACTGCTTGACGGGTGACACGAAGGTGCCGTCGACGTTGAACTTGCGCAGTTCGCGGTGGAGGTACTTGCCGAACGCATCGTCCCCGGTGCGGGTGATGACACCCGTCCGGCGGCCATGCCGCGCGGCAGCGACGGCGACATTCGACGGAGAACCGCCAAGGTACTTCCCAAAGGACGTCACGTCCTCCAGGTCAACCCCAATGTCGTTCGGGTAGATATCAACGCTGATGCGCCCGATCGTGAGAAGCTCGTGGGTCACGGTGATCGCGGACCTTTCTGGTGTGGAACTCTAAACCTGTTCTGAGGGAGCCCTGGACTTTCTGCCGTGACCTACGCCACGGGCTCTACTTTGCCCTAGTTTGGATGTCCTGTCAAAGGTTTGTACTGACATACTTACAACAAAGTTAGAGCGCGCTACTTTTGGCACTCATCGTGCTGCGCCTACTTCCGGGGCACAGCCAGCTCCCCGGTTACATACTGGGCCCGGCCGAATCCGAAGGACCAGTCGCCGGCAGTGTTTTCGACGTAGCCGATGAAAACATCCTCGCCCGCGACCCCCACCTCAGAGAGTTCATTCGCCACCGCCGCGAACAGTCGCTGCTTCGCCTCCTGCGTCCGGCCGGCCTGAGTAAAAATTTGGATCATCACCACTCCCCCGGTCCGCTCGAACCCGAGACCGGCATCCTGGGCGAAGATCTGCCCCCGCGGGTGTTCGGTGAGGATATGGAAGTAGTCCCGCTCGGGGATGGCATATTCGGCAAGGATTGCGTCATGGATGCCCCGGCTAAGCCGCTGCAACTCCTCTGCGCTGCGGCCTTCATTCACATCAATACGCACAAGTGGCACTTTTACTCCTCTTCAACTTTGTATTGACATACTAACAAAGCTCATCCCAGCGAAACAAGGGTCGAAGGGTCTTGAAGTGGATGGCGCACACGCGTAGTCTTGAACAACCAGAACGTTGATAAACATCTAGGTTGAATAAGAAGGCCGCGATGGACACCGAGAGCATAGCGCTGGACTCGGCCTTTATGGCCCTGGCCGACCCCGTGCGGCGGAGCATCATCGCACGGCTCAGCCGGGGACCGGCCACGGTAAATGAACTGGCGGAACCATTCGAAATCTCCAAGCAGGCAGTTTCGAAGCACATCCAGGTACTCGAGCAGGCGCAGCTGGTCACCCGCACCCGGGAGGCCCAGCGCAGGCCCGTTCACCTGAACCCCGCACGGCTGGAGGCACTCACCGCCTGGATCGACCAGTACAGGTTGGTCCGCGAGGAGCAGTTCCGCAGTCTCGACGCCGTGCTTCAATCCAGCGCCGGGCATGACGGCGCCAAGGCAAAGGAAAAACAATGACCAACGCACTGAAGCTCTCAGTTCCCGAAGGCCTTCCCTTCATCGACTACGAGCGCGAGTTCGATTTCCCCGTCGCAGACGTGTTCCGGGCCCACAAGGAACCGGACCTGATCGTCCAGTGGCTTGGCCCGCGGGGCTACAAGATGGATATTGACCACTACGATTTCCGGACTGGAGGCAGCTACAGCTACCTGCATACCGGACCGGAAGGTGTCCCCTATGAGTTCAAGGGCATCTTCCACACGGTGCGCGAAAACGAGTTCGCCATCCAGACCTTCGAATTCGGCGGGTACCCGGATGTGGTCAGCCTGGAGTTCATGACGTTTGAGGACCTGGGCAACGGCCGGACGCGGCTGCGTGGACACTCGGTCTACCCCTCACAGGAGGCACGGGACGGCATGGCCCAGTCCGGCATGGAAGGCGGCATGACTGAAGGCTACGAGCGCCTGGATGAGCTGCTCACCGGCGCCAAGGTCTAGGACGCAGGAGTACGACGGCGTCAGGTCACCTCCCGGGGGAGGGTAACCTGGCGGCGTCGTCCTTAAACACCAACGCGGGGTCACTCCGTGCCCGATCCGAGTGAAGGAACGGGCCGGGAGTGACCCCGCGTTGTTCTAACTGAACTGTTAGAGGGCTGCGTAAACTTCGCGCAGCAGTTTGGCGGTCTCGGACGGCGTCTTGCCGACCTTTACGCCTGCAGCCTCAAGGGCTTCCTTCTTGGCCTGGGCGGTGCCGGCGGAGCCGGAGACGATGGCGCCGGCGTGGCCCATGGTCTTGCCTTCGGGAGCCGTGAAGCCGGCAACGTAACCAACAACCGGTTTGGTGACGTTGGCCTTGATGAAGTCCGCCGCACGCTCTTCAGCGTCACCGCCGATTTCGCCGATCATCACGATCGCCTTGGTCTCGGGGTCGGCCTCGAACGCGGCCAGGGCGTCGATGTGGGTGGTGCCGATGATCGGGTCACCGCCGATGCCGATGGCGGTGGAGAAGCCGAGGTCGCGCAGCTCGTACATCATCTGGTAGGTCAGGGTTCCGGACTTGGAAACGAGGCCGATGGGGCCCTTGCCCGTGATGTTCGCGGGGGTGATGCCCACCAGCGCTTCGCCCGGGGTGATGATGCCGGGGCAGTTCGGTCCGATGATGCGGGTGACCTGGTTGCCATCCGCGTCCACCGTTGCCTGGGCGAGGGCCCAGAATTCGGCGGAGTCCTGAACCGGCACGCCTTCGGTGATGACAACGACGAGGCCGATGCCTGCCTCGATGGCTTCCACAACCGCGCTCTTGGTGAATGCCGGCGGCACGAAGACGATGGAGACGTCAGCGCCGGTTTCTGCCATGGCTTCCTTGACGGTGCCAAAGACGGTGATCTCTTTGTCGCCGTGCAGGACCGTGGTGCCGGCCTTGCGGGCGTTCACGCCGCCGACGATGTTGGTGCCGGCTTTCAGCATCAGGGCGGTGTGCTTGGTGCCTTCTCCGCCGGTGATGCCCTGGACGATGACCTTGGAGTCTTTGTTCAGATAGATAGACATGTGGCTGTCCCTTTACTTAGCTGCGTTGGCGAGCTCGGCGGCCTTGTCGGCGCCCTCGTCCATGGTTGCGGCCAGGGTAACCAGCGGGTGGTTCGCCTCAGCCAGGATGCGGCGGCCTTCCTCAACGTTGTTGCCGTCGAGGCGGACTACCAGCGGCTTGTTCGCGTTGTGGCCCAACTCGGCCAGCGCGCCCACGATGCCCTTGGCAACGGCGTCACACGCGGTGATACCGCCGAAGACGTTCACGAACACGGACTTGACCTGCTCATCGCCCAGGATGACGTCAAGGCCTGCGGCCATGACCTCGGCGGAAGCTCCACCGCCAATGTCCAGGAAGTTGGCGGGTTTGACGTTGCCGTGGTTTTCACCGGCGTAGGCAACAACGTCAAGGGTGGACATGACCAGGCCGGCGCCGTTGCCGATGATGCCCACTTCGCCGTCCAGCTTGACGTAGTTCAGGTCCTGCGCCTTGGCCTTGGCCTCAAGCGGGTCAGCAGCGTCCTTGTCCTCGAGGAGGGCATGCTTGGCGTGGCGGAATTCCGCGTTTTCGTCGAGGGTGACCTTGCCGTCCAGTGCGACGATCTCGCCGGCGCCGGTCTTGACGAGCGGGTTGACCTCAACGAGGGTGGCGTCTTCCTTCTTGAAGACGTCCCAGAGCTTGAGGATCACGGCGGCCACCTTGCCGCGGAGTTCCTCAGCGAAGCCGGCGGCTGCGACGATTTCGTCGGCCTTGGCCTGGTCAATGCCCACTGCGGGGTCGATGGCGATCTTCGCCAGCGCCTCGGGGCGTTCGACGGCGAGCTGTTCGATTTCCATGCCGCCTTCAACCGAGCACATGGCCAGGTAGTTGCGGTTGGCCCGGTCCAGAAGGACGGAGAAGTAGTACTCCTCGGCAATGTCTGCACCCTGGGCAATCATCACCTTGTTGACGGTGTGGCCCTTGATGTCCATGCCCAGGATGTTGGTGGCGTGCTCAAGTGCCTCGTCCGCGGACTTTGCGACCTTTACGCCGCCGGCCTTGCCGCGACCGCCAACCTTGACCTGTGCCTTGACGACAGTTACGCCGCCGATCTTATCGGCAGCTGCCTTTGCTTCTTCTGGGGTGTGCGCCACGATGCCGGCAAGCACGGGTACACCGTGCGCCTCGAACATATCGCGCGCCTGGTATTCAAACAGGTCCACGGTTTAGTGTCCTTCTACGTCGAAGTAGTTTCTGTACAGTCGGACACCATCGAAGACGATGACCGGGCTGCGGAATTGCACGCACCGGCGGCCTGTTGGAAACGAGCCACGCGGCGTGATGCTCCACTGGGAACTCTAGTCCTTTGAAGGGACCGGCCCGTCCAAGACTACCGCTTATGTGAGTAAGGACACTATTCTATGGAGCGTAGAAAAACCGCGGAATTACGGGGTTTTTGAGGCCTCCGGCGGTGCTGGTGAGGCGCTTCCGGCGGACCTGGAAATCAACTCGTAACGCTCCGGTGAAACAAAGAATCCGACGCCGGCGGACACGTTTCCGCATGCCACGCCACCGTTGTAGGCCGAACAGCGAAGTCCGTTCCCTTCGAGGTTCTGCCCCTCCCCCAGTACCTGCAACTGGGCCAGGGGACCGGCCTTGCTGCCGCTGGGGCCATACGTTGCTTCCATTTGTGTGACGCCGGAACGGCATTCTCCGTAACGTGCGCTGTCCGGGGCCAGTACCGCAACACCGCCCAAATAACCCAGGTTGGTTCCAGCACAGTCGTCCTTGACGTCAACCTGCTCCGGCTTGGGGTACCGGGCGAGTTCGCAATGCGCCACGGGCACGGTTGCGAGCTTGTTGTTGGCCGTATCGCTGAAGTTGTTGGCCTCATAAGGGAGGTTGACGTGCTCACCCCGGGCTGACGTGAGGGAACAGGCAACGCTGCGGTCTTCCGTGATGAAGGAGATAATCCCGTCACCGGTGGAAAATCCTTCGGGGCTCACCAGCGCCGCCCGTTCCAGCTGTTCCAGGGGCGGCAGCGGTGCAGGCGGGACGTAACCCGGATCTTCAATAGTGATGGTGCAGGCCGTGGCCGCCGTCAGGATCAAGGCGGCGAAGATCCCCAGAACAGTCCGTCGCATGGCCCCATTATGCTTTATGGCGCCGATTCACCTGGAGCTATGGGGCCCTTGCGGTTCCGCTTCCGCTGCTAGGCGTCAAGCTTTGTGAGCGGCGCGTACCGCAAAAGCAGCCGCTTTTCACCGACGTCGAACTTTACCTTTGCCACGGTCTTGTCCCCCGCTCCCTCAAGTGCCAGGACGGTTCCGTTACCGAAGCTCGTGTGGTTAACCTTGTCCCCCACACTGACCGCAACGATCTCCTTCTGCGGCTGCACCCGGTTCCGGGCAATGACGGCCGGGACATCTGCGTTGAAACCGGCCGACGAATCAGCCGCTGCGCCACGTGCTGTTCCGGCGCCCCAGAAGGATCCGCTGTAGCGGTTCGAACCGATGGATCCGCCGCCCCAGGCGCCGGCCTGCCTGCTGGTTCCTTCACGCTTCCATTCCACGAGTTCGGCGGGGATTTCCTCCAGGAATTGGCTGGCGGGGTTGTACTGGCTCTGACCCCACATGCTCCGGACCTCGGAACGCGTGACATAAAGACGTTTGCGAGCCCGGGTAAGGCCCACGTAAGCGAGCCGGCGTTCTTCAGCAAGTTCCTTCGGGTCCGTGGCCGAGCGCTGGTGCGGGAACAGTCCGTGCTCCATGCCAGTGAGGAATACCACGGGAAATTCGAGCCCCTTGGCGGTATGCAGGGTCATCAGCGTTACCACGCCCAGCCGCTTGGCCTCCGCAACGGCGGCAGCAGTGTCCTCGGCGTCACCACCGGGGGCATCGGGGATCTGGTCGGCATCTGCCACCAGCGAGACCTGCTCCAGGAAAGCGGCGAGCGACCCTTCCGGGTTCTCCTGCTCATACTCACGCACCACGGCCACGAGTTCCGCGAGGTTCTCCACCCTGGACTCGTCCTGGGGATCAGTGCTGGCCCGCAGCGCGGCGAGGTAACCGGTTTGCTCCAAGACTGCTTCAAGGGCCGCTGCTGCGCCTGAGCCCGCGGCCACTTCAGCGAGGTCATCCAGCAGCTTCACAAAGCCGAGGACCGCGTTGACGGAACGGGTTGCCATCGCCGGCGCCTGCTCGGCGCGGCGGGCTGCTGCCATAAACGAGATGCGCTCACGCTGGGCGAGGGCGGCAACAGCTCCCTCGGCGCGGTCTCCGATGCCGCGCTTAGGTTCGTTGAGCACCCGGCGGAGGTTGACGTCGTCGTCCGGATTAACCAGGACGCGAAGGTAAGCGAGGGCGTCCTTGATCTCCTTGCGCTCGTAGAAGCGCGTGCCGCCCACCACCTTGTACGGCAGGCCAACCCGCACCAGAACGTCTTCGATGGAGCGCGACTGGGCGTTGGTGCGGTAGAAGATGGCAACATCCCCCGGGCGGAGGTTGTCCTCATCCTGGAGCCTGTCAATCTCCTTGGCTATGAACTGGGCCTCGTCGTGCTCGTTCTCTCCCACGTAGCCAATGATTTTGTGGCCATCACCTTCGGCCGTCCACAGCCGCTTCTCAGGGCGGTTGGGGTTTCGCGAAATAACCGAGTTGGCCGCAGTGAGGATGTTCTGCGTGGAGCGGTAGTTCTGCTCCAGCTTGATGGTCCGCGCCTCGGGGTAGTCCTTTTCGAACTCCACGATGTTACGGATATCCGCGCCGCGGAAAGCGTAAATGGACTGGTCCGAGTCGCCCACCACGGTGAGCTCGGACGCTCCCGGGCCTTCCCCCACGATTTCCCGGACCAGTGCGTACTGGGCGTGGTTGGTGTCCTGGTATTCATCCACCAGGACGTGCCGGAACCGGCGGCGGTAGGACTCGGCGAGCGCCGGAAAGGCACGGAACATGTAGACGGTCTCGGCTATGAGGTCGTCGAAGTCCATGGCGTTGGCCTGGCGCAGCCGCTGGGTATAGCCCTTGAAGACCTCGGCTACGGCCTGTTCGAAAGGATCGTTGTAGTTCGCGGCGGAGGAGTACGAATCGGCATCGATCAGTTCATTCTTCAGCGCAGAAATCTTGTGCTGGATGGCCTTGGGCGCAAACTTCTTGGGATCCAGGTCCAACGCTTTGGACACCTGCGTGACCAGGCGGAGCGAGTCTGCGGAATCGTAAATGGAGAAGTTGGACTTCAGCCCGACGTTGGCAGCTTCCTGACGGAGGATCCGGACGCAGGACGAGTGGAACGTGGAGATCCACATGATCTTGGCGCGGCCGCCCACCAGCACTTCAATGCGTTCCCGCATTTCCGCCGCAGCCTTGTTGGTGAAGGTGATGGCGAGGATTTCGCCATGGTGGGCCCGGCCGGTGGCGATCAGGTAGGCGATCCGGTTACTGAGCACCCGGGTTTTGCCCGACCCGGCACCGGCCACGATCAGCAGCGCGGAACCGGCGTGTTTGACCGCTTCCTCCTGCTGCGGGTTCAAACCCTCCAGCAGCTGCGCGGCATCCGGGCGGTGGCTACTGTGGCGGCGCACCTGTCCCTGATCCCCCTCCTCCTGCCGGCTGCCAGGCAAACCGGGGCCCGGCTGGCTCTCCCAGGGCAGGCCACCGCCGGGACCGGCCGAGGTTACGACCCCTTCAGGGCGGGCCTTGGTGCGGGCAGCGGCTGCGGGAGCGGCCTTGAAAGGTCCGTCAGAGTACGGGTCAAACAACATATCCATGGTGCCTACAAGTCTAGGCGGTGGGACCGACACACACTTTCAGCCTGTGCATTACGTGTTCAAGCTGTCGCCGAATCCTAGGCCACCGAACCGGACTCGAGCGCGGCGCGCAACTCACGCACCGCCGTCGTGCCGCCTGCCATAAACCATTCCAGGCCGTTCACCCGGACTGTATCCACCGCACCGCCGGCCGCGCGGACGATTGCCTTTCCCGGCAGCCAGTCCCACTCCGGGCAGCTGTGCTGGAACCAGCATCCGAGCTGCCCGTCAGCTACCCGGCCGAGGTCGCAGGAGCCCGAACCGAGCATCCGCAAGGCGGCGGCAGAGGTGGCAGCCGCATGCCAGGGCATCGCGCAAAGTGGGTCCATGAGCCAACTGGGGTGGATGTAGGTGGCAGCGCCGAGCTCGGCTACGGCAGTGCCGTTGCGCGCTCCTCTGTCCTCGTGGAACACCGTCAGGGATTCGCCGTTAAGAGTGGCGGGATGCGTCCGTCCGCCCAGCCAGAGCTTGTCCTCCTCAGGCTGGAAAATGGCGCCGAGCACCACGTCGGAGGAATCCTTCAGGGCGATGGCCGAGCACCAGTACGTGGATCCATGCAGGAAGTTGTAGGTGCCGTCCACAGGGTCAATGACCCAGGTGCGACCGCTGGTCCCCTGCACCGAGGCGCCTTCCTCCCCGAGGATTCCGTCCTCGGGACGGCAGCGCTGCAGCTGTTCCAGCACGTAGGCCTCGGCGGCATGGTCTGCGGCGGTCACCACGTCCGAGATGGACGTCTTCTGTTCCGACTGCAGGCCTGCCATCCGCATGAGCAGCGCCAGCTGCCCGGCTTCGCGGACCAGGGCTGCAGCCAGCTGGTAGTCGTCCAAGGAGGAGTCGAGTTCAACAGCACTGTGCCGGCCAATGGTCATGGCTTCAGTTTATGGGGCGGGATAATGGTGGCATGGCCAAAACCCCTGCCCAGCGGATCAAGAAGCACGGCTCCAAGGCGGCTGTACCGCAGCACCACCTCCCGCCCGTGGTCAATCCCACCACCGCGCGCACGCCGGAGAAAGCCGAAAACAACGGCAACCTCATCCTGATCGCAGGCGTGGTGGCCAGCCTGTTCCTGTTCTGGTACCTCCACCTGCTGACGCTCGACCAGTTCCGGCAGCTCTCCGGCGGCCTGGCCATGCCGGATTCGCTGATCGGCGGGTTCGACCCGGCCTACATCAACCAGTTGCACCTGGCCATGAACGAGGAAGCGCGGGGCCAGCTCAACTACGTCCACAAGACGGCCGGCACCCTGTTCCCGCTGATCTTCGGGTTCACTTGGCTGCTGCTGATCGGGACGAGCGTGGCCAGGAAGGCCCTGCGCTGGGCTTTGTGGGCGCTCCCCCTGCTGTTTGTGGTGGTCCGGCTGTGGGGCAACGTGGCCATCGACGGCATGCTGGCAGCAGGAACGCCCGACGCCGGCCAGGTCGCCCTGGCCTCGGGCCTCACCGTGGCCGGCTGGGTCCTGCTGGTCCTGAGTTTGCTGGCAGGGGCGGCGGCGGTCTTTCTGCGGGCGCGGAAGCCCAAAAACCTCGAACCCTAAAGCCGCTGACCAGCCGCTGCCCGGACCTGATTCCGGTGCCGATGCACCCGCTGCGCGATAACCAAACCTGCGGCGGCCATCCCCACGGTAACCGGGTAACCCATAAGCCGCTCCAGGGCGCCCGGTTCCGGCACATGCATGCCGGTCAGCCCGCCCGTAACCAGGGCGGCAGCGGACACGGTCCCGCAGGCCAGGATGAACCAGGCCATCGCTGTCTTCCCCAGCCAGAGGAACCCCAGGACCAACAGGGCGACCGCCCCGGCAGTGAAGTACATGATTGCGCCGGCCAAGTGCCAGCCCGAGCCAACATCCTCCGGCACCAGCCCCACAATCACCGTCCCGGCTCCCGCCGTTCCTGTCAGCACCCGGACGGCCACGGCGGCCAGCCATGGTACCCGCCGGCCCGGCCGGACCCGGGCGCCGGCCAGGGCAGCCACGCGCAGCAGCCCCGAGCTCAGGAGCAGCGCCCCCAGCAGCATCCCCAGCCCCTGGACCACGAACGATGCGTTCATCAGCCAGTTCAGCGGGGAACACACCTCGCGGCCGTCAAAGACGCCGCAGTTGATGGCCCCGAGGTCGCTGATGTAGCCGGTGCGCAGGTCATAAGGCCGGGGACCGGCCCAGGCGCCAATCACCGCCGCCTCCGCCGCGAAATACTGCAGCACGCTGAGCACGGACCATGCACCGATGTACTGCCGGGTGGAGGTGGTGTCCGGGATGAACGCCACGGATCGGGCGGTGGACGGCACTGAACTCATGCCTTGAGCGTAGTACGGCTCCGCACCTTGTATGCTTGTATCCGTGTCCGGCCGGACCGGCCTTGCCGATCCATCGGACGCCCGCCCTCGTAGCTCAGTGGATAGAGCACGGCTCTCCTAAAGCCGGTGTCGTTGGTTCGATTCCAATCGAGGGCACTTGAACTTTCCTCCCCCGGAGTTCGCCCTCCGCCCCTACCTTCTCGGCCCGGCCGTCAATGGGCACGCCGGGCAGTGGACCGTCCAGCGGGACCTGCTGGACCGGACGAATGGCACCCGCGGAACCTTTGCCGGCGTCGTCCACTTTGTTCCCATGGACGACGGCGGCTTGGCCCTCCGGGAGGAAGGAACCATGCGCTGGCCCACCTTTACCGGGCCCGCCTCCCGTGAATACCTGTTGAAGACCACCGACCGGCCCGATGCCATGGACGTATTCTTCCCGGACGGGCGTCCCTTCCACACCATGAGCTTCACGCCGGAGGCCAACCTGGACCAGCACTGGTGCGCTCCCGACACCTACCGCGTGACGTACGCCTACGAGGGCCCCCACACGTTCAGCTACAGCTGGGACGTGCAGGGGCCGCGGAAGGACCTCCTGCTGAGCTCGCGCCTGGTGCGGCAGGAGCGGGACACATGAAAAACCGCATCGTGGTGTCCGCCGTCTGCGTCTTTGACAACGCCGGCCGCCTCCTGACCGTGCGGAAGCGCGGCACCTCCATGTTTATGCACCCCGGCGGCAAGCCCGAAGCCGGGGAAACGGCCGTGCAGGCCGCAGCGCGGGAGTTGGCCGAAGAGGTGGGCATCGTGCTTGATCCAGCCAACCTGCAGCTGATGGGCGTCTGGATTGCGGACGCCGCCAACGAGGCCGCCACGGACATCGAAGCCACCGTGTTCCTGGCGCCGGGCACATGGGAGGCCCATCCTTCCGCCGAGATAGCGGAGATCCGCTGGCTGGAACCCGGCGGCGAACTGCCGCAGGACCTGGCCCCGCTGCTGACGGAGCACATCCTGCCGGAACTCGCCGCCAGGCCTCAAACCGTGTGGACGGAAGGCTAGAACTCGGGAACTGCTTCCTGGGCCACGGCCGTGGCTTCGGCGAACTGCGTCCGGTACAGCTCGGCGTAACGGCCGTCAGCGGCCAGGAGTTCCGTGTGGGTGCCCCGCTCCACAATCCGGCCGTCCTCCACCACCAGGATCGCGTCAGCGGCACGGACAGTGGACAACCGGTGTGCGATGACGACGGCGGTGCGCCCCTCGAGTGCGGCGCCCAAGGCAGCCTGCACGGCGGCCTCGTTGGTGGAGTCCAGCGCGGCCGTCGCCTCATCGAGGATGACCACGCGGGGCTGGGCGATGAGCAGCCGGGCGATCGTGAGCCGCTGCCGTTCACCACCGGAGAGGCGGTAGCCACGTTCACCCACCACCGTTTCCAGTCCATCCGGCAGGGAGCGGATCATGGCTTCAAGCCGCGCCTGCCGGATGACCTCCCACATATCCGCTTCCGTGGCATCGGGCTTTGCGAGCCGGAGGTTGGAGGCGATGGTTTCGTGGAAGAGGTGGCCGTCCTGCGTCACCATGCCCAGGGTGTCCCGCAGCGAGTCAAAGGTGGCGTCGCGCAGGTCCAGCCCGGATCCGGCAGTGGTTCCGCCCAGGCGCACGGCACCGGAATCCACGTCGTAGAGCCGGGCCAGCAGTTGGGCGATCGTCGATTTTCCTGCACCGGAGGATCCGACCAGCGCCACCGTCTGGCCTGGTTCCACACGGAAGCTGATGCCGTGCAGCACTTCCTCCCCGCCGCGGGTGTCCAGCGTGGACACCTCCTCGAGGGAGGCCAGTGAAACCTTGTCAGCGGAGGGGTAGGCGAAGCGGACATCATCGAACTCCACGGAAACCGGGCCGGGCGGAACAGCTACAGCCCCGGGTTTCTGCTGGATCAGGGGTTTGAGGTCCAGGATTTCGAAGACCCGCTCGAAGCTCACCAGGGCACTCATGATCTCTACCCGGGCATTGGACAGGGCTGTCAGAGGGGCGTACAGCCGGGTGAGCAGCAGGGCCAGCACCACAACGTCGCCGGGTGCGAGCTGGCCAGTGATCGCCAGCCAGCCGCCCAACCCGTAGACCAGTGCCAGGGCGAGCGCGGAGACCAGCGTCAGGGCCGTCACGAAGGTGAACTGCAGCATGGCGGTCCGAACGCCTATGTCGCGCACGCGGCCGGCGCGGACGGCGAACTCCCGGGATTCCTCGTCCGGGCGCCCGAACAGCTTGACCAGCGTGGCGCCCGGCGCTGAAAAGCGTTCGGTCATCTGGGTGCCCATGGCGGCGTTGTGCTCCGCCGCCTCGCGGCGGAGGTCGGCGAGTTTGGAGCCCATCCGCCGCGCCGGGATGAGGAAGACCGGCAGCAGGATCATGGCCAGGACGGTCACCTGCCAGGACGTGCCGAGCATAACGATGAGCGTGAGGATCAGTGCCACCACGTTGCTGACAACACCGGACAGGGTGCCGGCGAACGCGGACTGGGCGCCGATGACGTCGTTGTTCAGCCGGCTGACCAGGGCTCCGGTACGGGTGCGGGTGAAGAATGCGATGGGCATCTTCTGCACGTGGTCGAAGACCCGCGTGCGAAGGTCCACGATGACGCCTTCGCCGATGGTCGAGGAAAGCCAGCGGTTGACCAGGCCCACCCCCGCCTCGGCGATGGCGACGACGGCGATGAGCACAGCAAGCCTGAGCACCTCGCCGGCGCCGGCCTTGGCCACGATCGCGTCCACCACCTGCCCGGCCAGGACGGGGGTGGCCACAGCGAGGAATGCCATCACAATGGACAACGCCACAAAGGCAAGCAGTTTGCCGCGGTGCGGCCGGGCAAATCCGAGGACACGCTTCAGGGTTGCCTTGGAAAACGGCTTGGAACCGCTCTTGGCCCGGGTGATCTTGTACAGGGAGTTCCAGGCCACCCCTTCCATGCTCATTGCTGCTGCTCCTCTATCATTCCGTTTTCAACATGCCAACGTACATCCAGCCGCACGTTCTCGAGCAGCCTCCGGTCGTGCGTCACCAGCAGGAGGGCGCCGTCGTAGCTTTCCAGCGCCTCCTCAAGCTGTTCGATGGCCGGAAGGTCAAGGTGGTTCGTCGGCTCATCCAGGACAAGCAGGTTCACGCCTCGCGCCTGCAGCAGTGCCAGGGCGGCCCTGGTCCGTTCGCCCGGCGACAGCGAATCGACGGTACGGGCAGTGTGGTCCGCCTTGAGGCCGAACTTGGCGAGCAGGGTCCGGACGTCTGCCGGGTTCAGGTCCACCAGAACTGCCTCGACCGCCTCGGCCAGGGCAAGATGGCCTGCAAGCAGCCCCCGGGCCTGGTCGATCTCGCCGATGGCCACCGAAGCGCCCATGGCAGCGCTGCCGGACTCCGGTGCGAGGTCGCCCAAAAGAAGGCGCAGCAGGGTGGACTTGCCTGCACCGTTGGGACCCGTGATGCCGATCCGCTCCCCCGCATTGAGCTGGAGGTTGACCGGCCCGAGGGTGAAGTTACCCTGACGGACCACAGCGTCGCGGAGGGTGGCCACCACGGCGCTTGAGCGCGGCGCCTTGCCGATGGAGAACTGGAGCTGCCATTCCTTCCGGGGCTCGTCCACCACGTCCAGCCGGGCGATCCGTGATTCCATCTGCCGCACCTTCTGGGCCTGCTTCTCGGAGGACTCGGTGCTGGCGGCGCGGCGGATCTTGTCGTTGTCGGGACTTTTCTTCATGGCGTTCCGAACGCCCTGCGAGCTCCATTCCCGCTGTGTCCTTGCCCGTGACACGAGGTCCGCCTTGGTGGCGGCAAACTCCTCATACTTCTCGCGTGCGTGGCGCCGCGCCACTGCACGTTGTTCGAGGAAGGCGTCATAGCCGCCGTCGTAAACGGCGACGGAGTTCTGCGCCAGGTCCAGTTCAACTACCGTGGTGACGCAACGGGCCAGGAACTCCCTGTCGTGGCTCACCAGGACAACGCCGCCACGCAGCCCGCGGACAAAGTCCTCGAGCTTTGCGAGTCCGGCAAGATCAAGATCGTTGGTGGGCTCATCCAGGAGGACGACGTCGAACCGGCTGAGCAGCAGGGCTGCAAGCGCCACCCGCGCTGCCTGGCCGCCGGACAAACTTGTCATCTCGGCGTCCGCCCCGGTGTCCAGGCCCAGATCGGCCAGTACGGCGGGGATTCGGTCGTCAAGGTCCGCAGCACCGGAAGCCATCCAGCGGTCGAAAGCCCGCGCGTAGGCGTCATCGGCACCGGGCGCGCCGGAGCCAAGCGCCTCTGCTGTGGATTCCATCTCCGCCGTGGCCTCGGCGCAGCCGGTCCGCCGGGCAATGTACGCGGCAACAGATTCACCGGGGATCCGCTCGTGCTCCTGGGGAAGCCACCCCACGAAGGCGTCGGCCGGAGCAAGGCTGACATTGCCGTCCTGCGGCTGGTCGACGCCTGCGAGGAGGCGGAGCAGGGTGGATTTGCCGGCACCGTTGGCACCCACCACACCTACAACGTCGCCAGGGGCAACGGTGAGGGAAAGCTGGGAAAAGAGCAGCCGGTGGTCGTGGCCGCCGGATACATCCTTTGCCACAAGGGTCGCAGTCATGGGATCCATCCTTTCACCGGAGCGCGCAGCAGTTCTGGGCGTTTTTCGGCCCGCAAAGCCTCGCGCATTCCGGCTGGAGGACGGCGCCCGGAGCCCGGACATAAAAGAACCCGCTGGTCCGGACTTGGGGGGTGTACGGACCAACGGGCTCGACCATCAAGCATAGTCGAAACATGCAGGCGGGTAAAATCGGCGTCAATGTCGTCAGGCTAAGATCGACAAACCATCCGTTCTCCAGAGAGCTCCCTATGACCCTCCCCGCCAAGGCGTTCCAGCGCTGGCTGCAAGGCATTGCGCCGGACGCCAGCACGGCAGACGTCTGCAGGATTTCCGGGATCAAGCGGACCACCTTGGCCCAGCAGCTGGTCCGTGGGAAAGTCTCGGTAAGCACAGTGGTCAGCATCAGCCGCGCTTACAACATCAACCCGGTAGCGGCTTTGGCTGACTTCGAACCCTACCGGGAACTGGCCGGTCCCCAGCAGCCACCTACGCGCTGCGAGTTGGTAAGCCAGATCTCCACCGCCGACCTCCTGCGCGCCATGCTGACGCGTCCGGGGATGGACCCTGCCGGGCCACCGGGTGATGAACCGCCCGCACTGTCGCCGGCGCCGCACGCCACGTCCGTCAGGAACTGGGTTGATGCCATTGACGACGGCGAGCTGCGGCACCGTGTTTCCGCCGCTACGGGCATCGCACCGCAGAACTATTCCGCGCAACTATCGGCAAACCGGCTGTCAGCCGGGCTGGCGGTTGCCACGGCTGCCGCAGCAGGTGTTGGACTAACCGATGGACTGGTGGCCACTGGCCTGATCACAGAGGAAGAAGCAGGCTGGCCTCCGGGCGCACGGCAGGGAGCACTGGACAGCCTGTCCGACGGCGACCTCGCGGTCCTGGCCGGCGACAGGCTGCAGGCACTGGGCAAGGTGCTGCGGCGCCAGGAGCAGGACCAAGCGCAGACGGAAAAGATTTGGGAGAACCTGGGATGATCGAAACCCTTCAGTGGTCCACGCTGGCCATCTGTGGCCTGATTGCCGCAGCCCGGGTGCCCAGCGCCGTCCGGGGAGAGAACAGGTCGCTTTTCTACATCTTCGCCCTGATGACCGTGGCCATCCTTCTAAGCATCGAGGCTCCCTACATCGCCGTTGACACGGCTTTGGGAGGCGTCAACCTCGCCAATCTGCTGTTGCGCTTCATCATTTTCGCGGCCATTTATTTTGTTGGCATCCGGGTCACCCGCGGGTTCGGAGCCGAGCATGGTTATCGGCTCATCACGGGAAGGATTGGCCAGGCCGTCCTGCTGGTGGTTTCCCTGCTGATGCTCGGTGTTTTCTTCCTGATGGACACTGCAGGTTCCTCGGCCGGTTTGGGCGCCATCGCCGGGAAGGACCACCGTCACGGTGTCCTGGTGGAGTACTACGGCGCAGCCGGACGGGCCTATCCCTCGTATGTCTCCCTGGTACTGCTTCCAGCGATGGTGCGCGCAGCCCAGAGCAGGTTGCCGGTTCTGGTCCGGCTCGCCGCCGGGCTTTTGGCGGTAGGTGGAGTTGCTATTGCGCTGACCCTCCTGTTCCCCCTGGTGCCGGAGGAATGGTCTGCAGGCAAATTCATTGTCAACTACACAGCAGTGCTCTGTTTCGTCCTCGGCCTGGCCCTGATCTGGGTAGCCAGGGTTAGAAGCAGCAAGAACTTCAAGCCGAAAAGGACATCTACCGAAACGTAACCTTTTGGGCTTTCACAAATTCATTAGAGTGTGAAACAATCATGAATGTGTGAAGGTGGGAGCCCGGGGCGTTTACGAACGGGGATACTTTCTTGAACGATGTGGCTCCCGGGGGCCTTTGCACGCTTTGGGGGGATGAGTGGTGGCGGCCGTTGGGGACCGCCCCCACTCAGCCATTTAAAGGCCCTTCTGCTCTTTTCTGGGAAACACGCGGCTAAGCCGGATTTCTAGGCGCGAGGGCGCACAAACCGCAGCGTGACCAACTGGAACGGCCGCAGGAGCAGCTGCGCTCCCTCCGGTCCTGCTTCGACGCCGGACGCCTGCACGGGGCGCTCCAGCAGGTCCACGGCCTCGACCTGCTGAACCGGGAAGTTCGCTGCGAGCCGTCCCGCGGAGCGCTGCCCCAGCGACTCGTACAACCGGACAACCACATCTCCGGAGCCGTCCTCCGCCAGCTTTACCGCCTCGATGACCAGGGCAGGGTTTGACACGGAAAACAGCGGCTCCACCGGCGCGGCGCCAGTGACGAGCCGCGGAGCGAGATTCGTCCGGTAGCCTTCCTGGACGGCATCGGCGATGTCGGCGCCGGGCCGGATAGTGACCGTCAGCTCGTGGTGTCCGCGGTCTGCATCCGGATCCGGGAACTTCGGGGCGCGCAAAAGTGTCATACGCACGGTGGTGGTGGTGCCGCCGTCGGCCTCCCTGATACTCCTGGTGACGTCATGACCATAGGTGGACGAGTTGGAAACTGCGACGCCGTAGCCCGGCTCGGCCACGTGGATCCAGCGGTGCGCGCAGATTTCGAACTTGGCCGCTTCCCAGGACGTGTTGATATGGGTGGGGCGGAAGACGTGCCCGAACTGCGTCTCCGCCGCCGAACGGTCCGCCCGTACGTCCAGCGCGAAGCCTAGCTTCAACAGCTTTTCCCGCTCCTGCCAGTCCACAGAAGTGGTGACGGAGAGCGAGGGGCTTCCGGCGGCCAGGCTAATGCGCTGGGTAATGGCAGAGGATCCGGCCATCCGCTCCACCACAACAGTAGCCTCGCCGTCGTGCTCCGCGAGGCGCACCGACTCCGCGCAGGTCAACGGTGTGACGTTGCGGCGGTAGAACTCGTCAATGTCCCAGGCGTCCCACTCGTTGGGTGTGTCACGGTGCAGTTCCAGCAGGTTGCCGCGCTCCCCCGGGGCAATCGCCTCCCGGCCGCTCGCGTAGTCCCGAAGCGAGGTGAGCAAACCGTCTGCGTCCAGGACCGCCCGGATGATGCCGTTGTCCAAAACGAAGCCGGCGTTGCGGGCTGCGGCACGGGCCGGTAGTGGTGACCCGACCGGCTCGCCTGCTGCCAGTGCCGGGACGCCGTCGCGGGCATGCGGCGCGGCGTTCAGCAGGAACTGCCGCTCCCCGTTGCCTAGGACTGCCCTGGCTGCCTGGGCGATCAAACCTTCGAGGGCGGATTCGATGGCCTGGTAATTGCGCTCGGCGTCCTGGTGGACCCAGGCGATGGAACTGCCGGGAAGGATGTCATGGAACTGATGCAGCAGCACCAGCCGCCACAGCCTCTTGAGCTCGGCAGCGGGGTAGGCAAACGAGCCTTCTGTCCGGACAGCGGCCGTGGTGCACCACAGTTCTGCTTCGCGCAGCAGGTGTTCACTGCGCCGGTTGCCCTTCTTGGTCCTGGCCTGGCTGGTGTACGTGCCGCGGTGCAGTTCGAGATACATCTCGCCCACCCACACAGGCAGCGAGGAATATTCGCCCTCAGCCTGCCGGAAGAAGCTCTCCGCGGATCCGATCCGTACCTTTGGCGAGCCTTCAAGGTCCGCTGTCCTGGCCGCCGCAGCAAGCATTTCCCGCGTGGGGCCGCCGCCGCCGTCGCCATAGCCGAAGGGCACCAGCGATACCGAGCCGCGGCCATGGTCACGGTAGTTCCGCTCGGCGTGGGCCAGCTCGCGGCCGCTGAGCTGGGAATTGTAGGTGTCGACCGGCGGGAAGTGGGTGAAGAGCCTGGTGCCGTCGATTCCCTCCCAGTTGAAGGTATGGTGTGGCATCCTGTTGGTCTGGTTCCAGGAGATCTTTTGGGTGAGGAACCACCGGCTGCCGGCGGACTTGACGATTTGTGGCAGGGCCGCCGAGTATCCGAAGGAGTCCGGCAGCCAGGCTTCCCGGCACTCGACGCCAAATTCGGCCAGGAAGAAGCTCTTCCCCTCCACGAACTGCCGCGCCATGGCCTCGCCGCCGGGCATGTTGGTGTCCGATTCCACCCACATTCCGCCAACCGGCACGAATTGCCCTGCATTCACCTTTTCCCGGATCCGGCCGAAGAGTTCAGGGTAGAACTCCTTGATCCAGGCGAACTGCTGGGCGGATGAGCAGGAGAAAACGAAATCGGGGTATTCATCCATCAGGGCAACTACGTTGGAGAACGTCCTGGCGCATTTACGGATGGTTTCGCGGACGGGCCAAAGCCACGCGGAATCGATATGCGCATGCCCGGTGGCAACGAGCTGGTGGGCGGAAGCATAGGCCGGGCTGGCCATCACTTCGGCCAGCGCTTCGCGTCCGGCAGCGGCGGTCCCGGCAACGTCGTCGGGGTCCATCACATCCATCATGCGCTCAAGTGCCCGGAGGATTTCGTGCCGGCGCGGCAGCTCCAAGGGAAGTACGTCCATCAGCCCGGACAGGGTCCAGATGTCCTGCTGGAGTTCCCACACGGTCTGGTTCAACTCCGCGATGGAGATGGTTCCCAGCCTGTACTGCGGTGCTGTTCCGGCCGTTGATTTGTCCCCATAGGGCGTGGCCGCGAAAGTCCAGCCTTGGGCGACATCGGGATTGGCGGCGGCCTCCACATAGAAGTCCACCGCCATTCCCCCTCCCAGCAGCTTCAGCGGGATGTACTGGTTCCGGGGGGATACGGCCTTGATGATGGTGCCATCGGCGCGCCAGGCGATCCCCTCGCATTGGAAGCCGGGCACTTCGATGGTGAAGCCGAGGTCAACCACCACTTCGATAGTGGTGTCCGGCTCCGTGCCCCAGAACTCGGGTACTTCGCCCTGGAGGCGGAGCCACTTGGTACCCCAGGGCTTTCCCCATGGCGCGCCGTGTTCCTGCGGCTGGAACTTTTGCCGCATGGCTTCGAGGGCCGGCACCGGTTCGTCCGGCACGTCCCAACTGCTCAGCGTCAGGGGAAGGCTCCGGCTGTATACGGCGGGGTTGATGCGTTCGCGGACGAACCTTTCGAGGCGGACTTCCGTAATCCGGCGGTCGTCATGCAATGTTGGCCCTCTTCAGCGCTGGAAACGTGGACCATGGTGTCCATTCGGTGGATAAAACTACCCGCTGGTAGCTTACTCGCCATTCGCGGCGGATGACATCCCTGGAAAAGCGGTTTCCGAAAAAAGTGGGGCTTGCGGCTAAACCGGTGGTCAGCTCCGCGCGCCGGCGGGAGCCTGGGCGACAGGCCTGACAATACGGTGGTCCCCCGCGTAGATGTTGAGGCTGGTTCCCCGGCTGAACCCGGCGAGGGTCAAGCCGCTGGCCTCTGCCAGTTCAACAGCAAGGCTGGAGGGAGCGCTGACGGCAGCCAGCACGGGGATTCCCGCCAGGGCTGCTTTCTGTACAAGCTCGAAGGAGGCGCGCCCTGATACCTGGAGGACCGTGCCGCGCAGCGGGAGCAGTCCTTCACGCAAGGCCCAGCCCACAACCTTGTCCACGGCGTTATGGCGCCCTACGTCCTCGCGGAGGCACAAAAGCTCCACGCCGCCGTCGTCCTGGATCCTGAACAGCCCGGCCGCGTGCACTCCGCCCGTATCCTCGAAAAGGCGCTGGGACTTCCGCAGCAGGCCCGGCAGGGATGCGAGGAGCTCCGCGTCGATGGTCAGCGGATCCGCGGCGGGGCTGTAGTGCGAGGACTTCTGGACAGACTCCACCGAATCGGTCCCGCAAATGCCGCAGGAGCTCGAGGTATAGATATGGCGGCCAATGGACGGAACTGTGACATCGGGCCGCAATTGGACCTCAACCACGTTGAACGTCTGGACGCCGTTTTCATCCTCGCCGGCGCAGAAACGCAGTGACACGAGCTGCTCTGAGGTCCAAATGATGCCCTCCGACACCAGGAACCCGGCCACCAGGTCAAAGTCGTCCCCTGGCGTCCGCATGGTGACAGAGAAGGAGAGCTGGCCCAACCGGATCTCCAGCGGCTCCTCCACAGCGAGGACATCTTCACGGTGCCTTACCGGAAACTCCAGTGCCTTCGGAGAACCGTCAAGCACATACTTGTGCACCTTGCGGCGCTGGGTCACGCGGCCCATGGCCACACCTGCCTTTTCATAGGTCCATCATGACAACTGCCGTACCCGGATACCAGCAGAGTACGGGCTGGCCACGGAGTGTGGTCAGCCAAGAAGCGCGCTCCAGTCCACGGGGCCGCCGGACGCCGCTTTGCCGGCTGTCCTGCCTGGCCGCGCCGCGTTCCTCGGCCTGGTTTTGCCGGCACTCTCCGAAACCACTGGGATGGGTGGTCCCCAGGGCAGCGCAAACGCCGGCACCGGCTCGCCGAACTGGACCCCATGCGGCGGCACCACCATCACGCCGGCGGCCGACGCCAACCCGCGCATCATGCCCGGGCCGGTGTGCTGTGCCGGAGACGCCATGCCATAGAGGAGCCGGAACGGCATCAGCCGGGTGCGCCCCGGATCGGGTTCGATGGCGCTTCCGCAGGGCACTTCGTGGATTTCGGGCAGCCGGCCGTGACCGAGCGCGGCGAGCAACGGGGCCCCCACGGTGCACAGCGCCATCATTGCAGCGAGGGGGTTCCCTGGGAGGCCGAGTACGAAGCGGCCGTCCGGCAGTTCCGCCAGGACGGCGGGGTGGCCTGGCCGCATTGCGATCCCGTCGATAACGAGGCGCCCGCCCAGTTCCGCCACCGCCCGACGCAGGTGGTCCGTGCCTGAGCGGCCCGTCCCGCCAGTGGTGATAACGACGTCGGCCGGCAGGTCCGGAGCGCCCGGCGCCTCGGGCACCACGTCTTCCAGGGCCGCGAGCCACTCCTCGTAGGAGTCCCCGATCCGCTGCTGTCCCCCCGCTATTCCTCCCAGCATTCCCACCACGGCCGGTAATTGTGGACCGAACGTATCCCGCACTTGGCCGGGATCTGGAACACCCTGGCCTATCACCTCGCCACCGGTCAGCAGGAGCCGGACCAGGGGTTTTCCCTGGACCTGCAACTCGTCGTAGCCGGCAAGGGCAGCCACGGCGAGATGGGCAGGGTTGAGTTCCGCTCCTGCCTTGACCAGGATGTCCCCGGCAAGCGCTTCCTCGCCGGCTTTCCGGATGTGCTGGCCGTTCCGCGGTTCGCCAGGCCTCGCGCTTCCTCCGGTCATCAAGACAGGCAAGCCGTCATCGTCCTTGCCAAGCACCGCGCTCTCACTGCGCAGCACCGCTTTGGCGCCGGGAGGAATGAGCCCGCCGGTGACGATCGGACTGGCCTGATGCGGGGCTAGCCGGGTGCCTGGTTCGGCAAGGATCCATGGCCCGGTCCCGTTAACCGCCCAGCCGTCCATGGCCGAGGACGCGTAGTGGGGCATGTCCTGCAACGCCACAATGTCCTGGTCCAACGTCCGGCCGAGGGCCAGGTTCAGGGGAACCGGCCCGGCAGGGATCGGGGTGGCTGCGTCAAAAGCTGCCTGCCGGGCTTCTTCCCACGTATGGTCCAGGTGCTCCGGCGCTTCCGGCAGGTCGGTTGGACTCCGTTCTTCCCCGGGTTCCTCAGTCATTCGCCGGGAGTCCCGGCGGCTTCAGCCTCGTAGTCCGCGGCAAGGGAACGTGCCACATCCAAAGCCCCTTCCATGGACGCGGCATCGGTGCTGCGTCCGGACGCTGAGGCTAAGCCGGCGGCATAGCCGGCGATGAAGGTGGTGAGTGGCGCCGCGGGCCGCACAACGGAGTGGGCGGCTACACCCGCAAGGGCGAGGATGGCGTTGACGTCCACCTGGACGTCCTCAAGCTCATAAGCCTGGAGCAGGGACCTGCACCATTCCTCCAGCGTTTCATCCTGGCTTTTCACGAACTGCCTCCCAATTTAACTGCTGCCGCGCCGGTCCTGGCCCTCGTCCCGGCGTCCGGCGTTAACTCCAAGTGCGGCGGCATCATCCCAGGTATCCACATCGGCTGTGGAACCGGCCGGGACGGTAACAAGCTGCACGTCAAGACTAGCAAGGAGCGCCCGCATGGAGCTGTTGTTTAGGGCACCTCGCGAGGCCAGTTCCCGGGCGGCTCTTTTTAACACCACTGTGCGGTAAAACCCGGCGAGCTGCTGGGCCCTGCCGTCGTCGGCGCACGCGATGATTGCATCGGCCCCCGGGTCACCTGCCAGTGCTGCCGTTAGTGCCTCCACCGCAGCCGAGACCTTCGGCATGTCGCATGCCAGTACCAATGTGTAAGGCCGTTCGCTTCCGGCCTGGGCCAGTGCCTCCAGACCAGCAGCCACCGCGGCGGCCGGCCCTGCAAACTCCGGCTGCTCGCGGCACGAGAGCACCCCTGCGGGGAGCGCGCCGGGGTCTGGACCAACCACTACTGTGCGGATCGCCCCTGACGCGGCAGCAAGGGACCGTTGCAGGAGGGTGTCACCATGAAAGACCAGCCCTTGTTTGGGTACGCCGCCCAGCCTGGATGACCGGCCGCCAGCCAGGATCAGGGCGTCGAAGTCCAAGCGGTCTTGTTCCACTCCCCCAGCCTAGCCCTGGGACGGCGGAGGCAACCTATCCGCTGCGTCAGGCAGCGCGCTCGGGCAGCAGGAACGGATCCCACGCGGGCGTTGGCTTCTCGAGTTCCTTGATCTGCCACATGGTGCCGTGTGGAGGCTCAGGAACGAACCGCAGCTTCCAGCCCATCTCGGCCGGGGTGTGGTCGCCTTTGAGGTTGTTGCACCTCAGGCAGGCAGCCACCAGGTTTTCCCAGGAGTCCCCACCCCCGCGAGACTTTGGGTGAACATGATCGATGGTGTGCGCAGCTTTCCCGCAATAAGCACACTTGTGCCCGTCACGTCGAAGCACCCCTCGGCGGCTGACAGCGGTGGACTGGTTATATCTGGGACGGATGTAGCGGTTCAGGAGGATCACGGACGGGCGGCCCAGGATCTCCTGGGGGCCCACTACGGGCTCATCCCCTTCAGCCACAACGCTCGCCTTGCCCGTGAGCACAAGCACCAGCGCCCGGCGGAAAGTAATAACCGCCAGCGGTTCATATCCAGCATTCAGAACGAGAGTGCGCATGCACGTACCTCTTCACGGCCGCACCCGTCAGGGGCACGAGGGCCGGCTGCCCTCGGCATGTCCGGGCTATGGATCGACACCACAAGAGTAAACAAAGAAGTGCACTATCAGCTAATTGCTGGAGCACACGGTGCCGTGTCCGGCCGGTTCGTGAACTCCCGCATCTTGCCCAGTACGCTGCTCGCAGCTTGCCGGGAGTCAACACCTTGCCCGGAGCTAACAGACAAGACCCCCGCCGCAAGGGCAGGGGTCCTGTTCAGGGATCAGACACGCATCCGAGGCCGGAGAGCATTAGCTAACGCGGATGAACACCGGGCCGGAACCAACGTTGGCGCTGAAGACTACGGTCTGGTTGCCGTTGTAGCCGCCGTGCACTGCCTGGCCGTTACCGGCGTAGACAGCTATGTGGGCCATGCCGGAGCCACCATTTGCGTAGTAAATCAGGTCGCCCGGCTGGGCTTCAGCAGCGCTCACGGTGCGGCCCAAGGAGAGGTAGCCTGCAGGCCAGTCGTGGAAGTTGATGCCCACGGCAGCCAGCGAGTTGGTCACCAGCATGGTGCAGTCCTGCATAACGCCGAGCTGGGCGTAGGCGGCGGACAGGATAGCTGCACCCTTGCCGCTTGCCGAGGCAGGAGCGGCGGGGGCTGCTGCAGCCGGAGCTGTAGCGGTCACCTTCGCAACAGCGGCGGTCCTTGCGGCCGGAGCAGGAGCCGGAGCGGCTTCCTGGACCTCCACCTCGGGCTCCGGAGCTTCCATAACGGGAGCCGGCGTGGTGGTCACAGCAGGCTTCTCGAAGGAGATGGCAATGGTGGACGCAGCGGAGATCGGAGCCTCAACCGTTGATTCGACTTCCAGCGTGGAGGCCGGAGCTGAGTCACGCTGGACGTTGGCGTCAGCAGCGTTCGCCGCGAGGCCGCTGGTCAGGACCAGGCCGGAAGCGGCTGCGATAACGGCTGCCTGGCGTCCTACACCGCCGGCGTTGTCGCCGACAGCCTTGGCAATGATGGCGAGCGAGTTGGTCTTGGTGGCCTCGGCGCGGTGCCGTGCGGTTGCACGAGTAGTCATCAGTTCTCTCTTTCGTTTCCTTCAAAGCCGCATGTGGGCAGCCAAAGGTGTTTGGACGCGCCGGCATCTTGGGGGTACGCCGGCACGTCCCGAACGGGGATGTGTGGTGATTTAGCGAAGAGCTGTTTGGGCAAAGAAAAAGCCCTTGGACCGTGGGGTCGAAGAACTAGTTCATAGTGAAGAATGCTGAGGAGCCGGTAGCAGCTACCGAGTGCAGCAGCGTTCCCTGGGAGGGGTTCAGGGCACTGATCATCATGCCGTTGCCGACGTAGATGCCGACGTGCGCGCCGCCGTTCTGCATAACCAGGTCACCCGGCTGCGGCGTGGAGGTGGGCTTCATTGCGTTCCACGCGTTGACGCGGGGGATGCTGATGCCGGCCTGGGCGTAGACCCACTGGGTGAAGCCTGAGCAGTCCCAGCCGTTGGGGGTGGTGCCGCCCCAAACGTACGGACGGCCGATGCCGGTGTAGGCGAGGCCTGCAATTCCGGAAGTGGACGCGGAGGCAATTGTCTCCACGGCCTTGTCCGCAACGGAGCCGGCCGACGCGGTGGAAGCGGTGGTCACTCCCTGCTCATCGTCTGAGTCCGTGGACTGCGCAACTACCCGCTCAACAACGGGTGCCGGGGTGGTCTTGACCACGGGGCGCTCGAAGGAGACGGTAGCCGTGGGCGCCGCCGTGACAGCGAGGGCACTTTGTGCCGATCCGGATTCCGTGGAAGCGGAGACACCAGCGGTGGTGTCCGCTGCATTGGCCGGCAGGCCCATGGTCAGGATGAGGCCCGAGGCAGCTGCGATGACTGCAGCCTGGCGACCTACTGTCCCGGCATTGGCACTAACGGCCTTGGACACGGAGTCCAGGGGGTTGGTACGAACCGGTTGCGCACGGTGGCGCGCAGAATTATGGCGTGAAGACACGAAGGTAGCCTCTCCCAATGCCTACGAGGTGAGCTGTCGGATTCGGATGGGAGTCACCCGGCCGCGCGGCTTCCTGGGAAGCTTTTGCGACTTAACCCCAAGGCCTTCAAAAAGCTGAAGGCCAAAATTGGTTCCCCCGCCCCTGCCAGACGATGAAATGCGAACGGACCTTGAGCGGTGGCAGAGTTAGGCAATCCGCACAAGAGCGTCAACTTCGGAAAAGTTGACGCGAGTTAGACGGTACAGCAGTTTTGGAAGAATGTCACATTCAGGTCACGGCATGTCAACACCAAGTGATAGCTCACCGTCATTTGACTAAAGCCAACCGGTCGGGTCAACAACTTCGCCGTTGACCTGGACCTCAAAGTGGAGGTGGCACCCGGTGGAAGCCCCCGTGGTCCCGCTGAGGGCCACGACGTCCCCGCGGGACACCGTCTGCCCTTCCTTGACGCTGAAGGACGACAAGTGGTTGTAAGTGGTTTCCAGGCCGTTGCCGTGATCCACTACGACGCGGTTGCCGCCGCCGTACTGGTGCCAGCCGGCGAAGGTGACCGTTCCAGTGGCTGCGGCGAGAACAGAGGTGCCGCACTGGGCTACGTAGTCCTGTCCGCGGTGGAAGTCGCCGGAGCCTCCGGTGATCGGACTGACCCGGTAGCCGAACGGCGACGCAGTGGTCAAAGCAGCGAGCGGGGCGCCAAGACTTCCTGCGGAAGCGGCGCGGGTGATGGCACCGGCAGACTGGGCACTGAGCAGCTGCTTCAGTTTGCCGTCCGGGTCTGCCTGGGTAACCACAGCAGAGCGGCTGAAGTCTATCTGGGCACCTGCTTCCGCGGAAACCTGCGGCTGGGGCACAACAGCGGACGCGGCGACAGGAGTGGATCCCGAGGCATCCGTGGCCATCACGGGACTGGTGGCCGGCACGGTCACGGTGAGCACCAGCCCGGTGGCGGCCAGGGCGATGCCGGCCTTTTGGCCGATGCCGCTGGCAGCGGCGAATTCAGTAATTTGGCGGAAGGGACCCCGACGGCGGCGCGCATCACGGTGCGGATCGCGGGGGCGTTCCGAGGTGATGACTTCGACAACACGCGGTGTCGAAGCAGGGACCGCCGCGCGGCGGCGTCCCCTGGAATTCTGCATGGTCAAGAAGGGTTCCTCTCTGGAAAGCCTGCGAAGTTAGCTGTCGGATTCGGGTCAGAGAGTTCAAAGACCCGGTCCGCCGTAAGCAAGCTTCGGCACAGAGATATCCCCGGAGGAATCCTTCACTGGAAGAGGCTTGCTGCTGACGGACTTCACCCCAAGGCAGTCCCCCGCTGCCGCTTGTGGTTCCCCCGCCTCTGCCAGTTACGACTCGTGCTCCTGATCCGCTGGCAGAGCTCGGCTCCAGATCAGGTAACGCTTTAATATCAACGCTTGGTTCAACTATAGATGCTTAAGCCCGAAAGTAACAATTCCGTTATCTTTGCGTAACGCAGTTCACACGGAGTATGGCGTCCGCTCTTTGCCTTTCAGCGGATCGCCACGAACACATGGGCGGCAACTTCCGGAGGCAGCTCCAAGGCACCTTCGATACCCGGAACCCGGACCGAGATGTAGTCACCCACCCGTTCCAGCGACACAGCCGCACCCGGCCGGATACCGCCTTCATCAAGCTGGGAGAGCAGTTCAGGCTCTACCTGGATGGGCTCGGCGAGCCGGCTGATGGTCACCACCGAGGCAGGACCGTACGACTTCATCGCCTCCAAAAGGCTAATGGCGCCATCCGCAAAACCCAGGGTCGGCACGCCGCCCAGGGCAGCAAGGCCGGGGATCGGGTTCCCATAAGGGGACTCAGTGGGATGGTTCAGCAGCTCATAGATGCGCCGTTCCACCCGCTCGCTCATAACATGCTCCCAGCGGCAGGCTTCGTCGTGGACGTAGGCCCAGTCCAAACCGATCACATCGGCGAGAAGACGTTCAGCCAGGCGGTGCTTGCGCATTACTTCGGTGGCACGCTTCCGGCCCGTCTCGGTGAGCTCCAGGTGGCGGTCGCCGGAGACAACCACCAGGCCGTCCCGTTCCATGCGCCCGATGGTTTGGGAGACGGTAGGCCCGGAGTGGCGCAGCCGCTCGGCGATCCTGGCGCGAAGGGCAACGATGTTCTCTTCCTCGAGCTCCAGAATGGTCCGAAGGTACATCTCCGTAGTATCGATCAGATCCGTCATCCAGCTCAGCTCCTCGAGCACAGTACCTAGCGTTGTCCCACCGTATCGCCTTCACCGCGACGTAGTCCGTGGAAAAGCTTAGCCTATTTTGACTTTGTCCGAATAGTTCACCGGGGCGCGGGCGGGGCGTCTCATTGGCTGGACTATGACGGTTCCGGTTCCCGCCTATTGTGCCGTTCAGGCAGAATAAGGGAGGCCCTGGTTGCAGCCGTCACCGGCTGCCGGCCACCAACACCCGTCCGGACCAAAGCCATGTCCAGCCCGAAATTGGAGCACCCGTGAGCGAAACCAGCATCACTATTCCCGCCGACCTCCTGCCCAAGGACGGACGGTTCGGCGCCGGGCCTTCCAAGGTCAGGCAGGAGCAGATTGATGCGCTGTCCGCCGCCTCGAAGAACATCCTTGGCACCTCCCACCGGCAGGCCCCGGTCAAGAACCTTGTTGGCTCCGTCCGCGAGGGTCTCAGCCAGTTCTTCCGTGCCCCGGAGGGCTACGAAGTGGTCCTGGGCGTTGGTGGCTCCACGGCTTTCTGGGATGTGGCCAGCTTCGGCCTCGTTGAAAACAAGGCCCAGCACCTGTCCTTCGGCGAGTTCGGCTCCAAATTTGCCGCAGCCACCAACAAAGCGCCCTTCCTGGACTCCTCGTCAATCATCAAGTCTGAGCCGGGCACGCACCCTTCAGCCAAGGCCGAAGCCGGGGTGGACGTCTACGCGTGGCCGCAAAACGAGACCAGCACGGGCGTTGCTGCCCCGGTCCAGCGTGTTGCCGGCGCAGACGAAGGAGCCCTGGTACTGGTGGACGCCACCTCTGCCGCGGGCGGGCTGGACGTGGACGTAGCGGAAAGTGACGTTTACTACTTTGCGCCGCAGAAGAACTTTGCGTCCGACGGCGGCCTCTGGCTCGGACTGTTCTCCCCCGCCGCACTCGAACGTGCAGGGCGGATCAAGGCAGGCGGCCGCTGGATACCTGATTTCCTTGACCTGCAGACGGCCATCGACAACTCACGCCTGAACCAGACCTACAACACTCCCTCACTGTCCACGCTGGTAACGCTGGACGCCCAGGTGCAGTGGCTGAACTCCAATGGCGGCCTTGACTTCGCTTCTTCGCGCACGGCAGACTCTGCCGGCCGCATTTACAGCTGGGCAGAGGCCTCGGAGTTCGCGACCCCCTTCGTCACGAACCCGGAGGAGCGCTCAAACGTTATTGCAACCATCGACTTCGATGAGTCCGTGGATGCCGCAGCGGTCGCCAAAGTGCTGCGCGCCAACGGGATCGTGGATACCGAGCCGTACCGCAAGCTCGGCCGCAACCAGCTGCGTATTGCAACGTTCGTGGCCATCGAACCGGCGGATGTTTCCGCCCTGCTGGCCAGCATTGATTTCGTGGTGGGCGAACTGCGCAAGTGACCGAAACTGCGAAGGTCATCCGGCTGACGTAACGCTCCAGCCCCAACGCACGACGGCGCCGCCCGGGTTCTGCCCGATCGGCGCCGTTTGCGCGTCTTAACTCAGTTTTCCGTGCCCGGGCGCGGTATTCCGCGCTTAATCCGTCCCGGCGTCGTGGCCTGAGGGTTGTTCCCGCACGTGCGCGGCTTCATCAACCCGAACTTGGTCATTCCGGGCTATAGCGTTCAGGGCTTCATTGTCCACGGCTTCATTGTCCAGGGCTCCAGCATCCCCGTCAGCATCCCCGCCGGCAGGCAGGGCGATGGCGGGCTCAGTGGTAGCGGGCTCAAGGGCGACAGTTTCCGGTACATCGCCCTCGTCTGCGCGTACACCAGCCTGCTTTGCACCGGCGTCGGGCGTGCCGGCTTCCGGCTCGTGCACCGGGTCTTCGCCGCGCTCCGATTCCTGTTCCTGCTCATCCTCAGGCCGGACCCGTTCCGCCCACGGAACCCATTCGGGCGCCAGGATGGACTCCTCGGACGGCAAGAGGCCAAGCTCGTTGACCGTGACCACCTTGGACCGCGAATTCCGGGTCAGTACTGCGAACCACTGCCACCCGGCATAGCCGGGCAGCCTGCATTCAAAGAGGTGGGTTACCAGGCGGTCGCCTTCGCTTTTGGCTGCCAGGTGCTGCCCAACGTCCGATGCCGCGGTGATGCCTTGAATGGCGGTCCGTGCCGTGTCCACCGCAGCAGCTAGGAAAGCGTCCGGCTTGCCGGTCCGCCAGACGGGCACACCGGCGCGGCGCTTGGCTGCTTTTGCCGCCCCAGGCGCCTGGCCGGCAGGCTCAAGGCCG
>NZ_JBNHGJ010000020.1:0-86422 GCF_059091165.1 Arthrobacter sp. Hb9-2
GCATCTCCAGGCCTGCCACGGCGGTGTAGTCGCGGACGCCGCCGTCGGTGATGATCGCCGCGGCGCCGCGCACCTGGGCGCGCAGGGCCAGGATGTCACCCACGGTGCCGGTGCCTTTTTCGCCGCGGGCTTCCATCACCAGGATTTCACCCTCGTTGACCGAGTCGATGGCGCGCTTTTGTGCGTTGAACCCGCCGCCGTGGGTCTTGAACAGGTCCTCGCGGTTGGGAACATAGCGCAGGGTCCGGGCCAGGCCCACCACGCGCCGGTCCGGCCGGGTGGCCTGCAGCCCGTCGATGCTGACGTTGTTCAGTCCGCGCTTGCGCATCTGCGAAGACAGGGTGGCGGTGGCCACGGACTCCAGCTTGGCCTTCAACCCGGGGGAGAGGGTGGCCGCGGATGCGGGCAGCCCTGCGGCTTCGCGGGATCCGTACGCTTCCTCCCGCTGCAGGTCATCAACCTTTGGCCCGGCACCAAAATCCGCGAACGGCGTCGTGCCTTCCTCCACCCGGGTAACCAGGCGGCCTGTGGTGAGGTCCCCGGCAGAGACCTCCACCTCGAGCACGTCACCCGGTTTGGCTACGGAGGCGCCGGCCGGGGTGCCGGTAAGGATGATGTCGCCCTCCTCCAGGGTGAGCAGCTGGGACAGGTCGGCCACCAGCCGGGCGAACGGGAAGAGCAGGTCCTCCGTGGTGTCGTCCTGGACCAGTTCGCCGTTGTGCCAGGTGCGGATGCGCAATTTGGCAGGGTCGACGGCGTCTGCCGGGATTAGTGCCGGACCCACCGGAGTGAAGCCGTCCCCGCCCTTGGACCGAAGGTTGGAACCCTTGTCCGCGTAGCGCAGGTCGTAGACGCCCAGGTCGTTACTGGCGGTCACCGCGGCCACGTGGCTCCACGCGTCCTCGACTCCAACCCGGCGGGCGGCCTTGCCAATGACCAGCGCGATCTCGCCCTCGTAGCCGAGCAGTTCACAGCCCGCGGGGCGTTCCACACCGCTGCCGCTGAGGGAGAGCGACGACGATGGCTTCAGGAAGTAGGACGGCTGCGCCGGGGTGCGTCCCCGCTGCGCAGCCCGGCTTGGGTAGTTGATATGCACGGCGATAACCTTCCGCGCCGCAGCCAATGTGTCGTCGGTGACCTGTTCCAAGGTGCTACTCCTCGTCGAGTACGAAATCGTATACGAACTATGCAGGACATGGCACTCAAAGTCAAAGGATGCTGCAGATTCGCTGTTTATTGCCTTATCGGTAGATAATCTATTCTAACTGCGATACTGTTTTATCTGAGATGTAGCGGATATCACATCCGTTAGAGCCGAGCAAGGAGTAGGAGACAAGGATGTCTTGGGGATTAATAAGCGCCATGGGCCACGTAAGCATTCAGACAACGGACCTCAGTAACTCGGTATTTGATGCGACCCAGATCCTTGGACTCCGTGAAACGGAACGGACTTCCGATGCCGTGTACCTCGCTGCCGGTAATGTCCACCACGAACTGGTCTATGTCGAGTCCGATGTCAACGGCGTTGATGGTTTCGGCCTGGTCGCGGCCAATGGCGACGCGCTGCGGGAGATCCGGCGGCGCGTGGAAAACGAGAACTTGACAATCCTCAGCAACAAGCCCCGCGGTGTTGGCATTGAGGACGGGTTTTCCTTCATCGGGCCTGAGGGCGTCGTGTTCGAAATCTATGTAGGCATGCAGGAAAATATCGCCCTCCAGCAGTCCTTTGGCCCGGACCGTTACGGCCACTTCAACTTCCACCCTCGGGACGTCGGCGGCATGATGCGCTTCCTGCATAGGGTGCTGGATTTCCGTCTTTCGGACGTCATAGGTGACGACTTTGCCTATTTCATGCGCTGCAACCCTGACCACCACGGCATTGCCTTGGTCCGCGGCGAGGGAACTCTGCACCACCACGCGTGGCAGACGCAAAGCATTTCCGATCTTGGAAAGCTCGGTGACCGGCTGAACAAACTGGGCCGGGAGCTGATTTGGGGCCCGGTACGACACGGTGCCGGCCACAACATCGCCGCATACTACGTGGAGACCTCCGGGGCCGTCGTCGAGCTTTACACGGACCTGGAACAGATCTACGACGACTCCCGCCCCCCAGTCGTATGGGGCGAGGACGAGAACTGGTACAACATGTGGAGTGCATACCGCCCCATGGACTTCCGCAACTTCGGCCTCGCCCCCGTGGATCCCCGGTTCCTCAGCACCTTCCACCGCTGAGTATTTCGCCATTCCGGCCATTCCAGCTCGTCCTCACAGCCCGATTAAGCACTTTCGTCGGGGTTATGCTTTTTGAGTAGCCTCACCCCGTCGTCTGCGTCAGTGCTTACGGGAGCGGACGAAGGTTGCTTCGGGACGTAACCAACAATGCCGTCGGAACGAACTCTCACAGCTTTCGAAAAGAGATCATGTTGAACCCGAAAACCACCCGGAAAAGCCAGATGCCGGTGGACGTGTCCTCAGGCAGGAAGGTACCCGCCGACGGCTCACTGAACACTAAGGACATGCGCCGCATCCTTGGTTCCAGCCTCATCGGCAGCATCATCGAGTACTACGACTTCATCCTTTACGCCACGGCTGCGTCCCTGGTATTTGACCGGGTCTTCTTTGCCAACCTGGGCCCGGGCCTATCCTTGTTTGCCTCCTTTGCGACCCTTGCGGCCGGATACGTTGCCCGGCCTCTGGGCGGCATCGTCTTCGGCCACTTCGGCGATCGCCTCGGCCGCAAAAAGATGCTGGTGCTGTCGATGCTCATGATGGGCGGCGCGACCGTCCTTATCGGGCTCCTGCCCACCACGGCGCAGATCGGCGTTGCGGCGCCGATCATACTGGTCCTCCTGCGCGTCATCCAGGGCATTTCCGTTGGTGGGGAGTGGGGAGGCGCCACCCTCATGGCCCTCGAGCACGCACCGGCGAAAAAACGCGGCCTCGCCGCAGCATTCGCCAACGCCGGCGGACCGGCCGGTGGACTGCTGGCCACGCTAGTGGTTTCCGCCGTTTCCGCCCTTACCGGAGACCAGTTCCTGGTCTGGGGCTGGCGGATACCCTTCCTCCTCAGTGCCCTCCTGATCCTGATCGGCATGATCATCCGACTTCGGGTGGCAGAGACACCGGTCTTCCAGAAGCTCGACGCCGAAGCTGCCAAAGTCAAGCACCCGCCTCTGCTGGAGGTGCTCCGTCATCATCCGCGTCTCGTCGTGGTCACCCTCGTGGCAACGCTGGGATTCTACGCCTGCCAGGGGCTGCTGACCGTGTGGGGCGTCTCCATGGCTGTCGGAAGCGGCGTGGACCGCTCCGGCGTCCTGAACTGGAAGGGAGTCGCCGCCGTGGTGACGGTGGCGGTCTGCTTTTACTCGGCACGCCTCAGTGACCGGATTGGCCGACGCACTGTCCTTACCGGCGCGGGCGTGGCGGCCATCGTCCTGGCCTTCCCCCTCATTATGCTGCTTACGAACGGGACCATGTGGGGCTTTGCCGTGGCAGTCGTGGTCGGCAACGGCCTGGTTCAGGGGGCCCTCGCCGGACCAATCGGCGCCTACATCTCGGAGCAGTTCCCCACCGGTGTCCGCTATACCGGCGCGTCCCTGTCCTACCAAGGTGCCTCAATGATCGGCGCCGGTTTCACTCCCATGATCGCCACGGGCCTGGTTCTCGCAGCCGGCGGCAGCGTGTGGATGGTAGCCGTATTCTGGATCGTGATCTTGGCCGCAGGCCTCGCCGCGGTGCGCCTCACGCGTGAGGGCTCGCGCCTCAAACTCGACGCCGTCTAAAACATACGCAAGAACGGCTTCAAGGTGTGAACGTAATGCCGAGAGTGCTTCCCGCCCCATGGCTACGAGCATTGTCAGTTTTCTTGAATTCATAATGCTAAATCTTCTGTATTTACGTTGGTACTGCTGACCGCCATGCTGGAGACAAGCGAGGCGGCGTGCGGACCGACGCGCATAACGACGAAAGGAACCAGGCAATGAAGCCTAAGAATCACATGGTACTCACCACCTTCATGCTGCCGGCGGGCTACCACAAGGACAGCTGGCGCATGGAAGGAAGCCGGGCCGAAGAGCTGGGCAACCTGGAGTTCGTGGCAGACCTTACCGCGATGGCCGAGGCCGCAAAGCTCGACGCCGTCTTCTTTGGTGACATCGCCCACGCCAACACGGTGATGCGGGGCGACATCAAGATGAACGGGTTCTATGAACCCATGACCGTGCTGGCGGCGCTGGCTGCCAGAACGAAGAACATCGGCCTGATCGGGACCATGTCCACCTCATTTTCCGAGCCGTACAATCTGGCGCGGCAGTTGTGCGGCCTGGACCACATGTCCAACGGCAGGGCCGGCTGGAACATCGTTACGTCGTCGGACGGTTTCAGCAACTACGGGGTGGAGGATGTTCCGGGCCCGGCGGTGCGTTACCGGCGGGCCAACGAGTTCGTGGACGTGGTGCAGCGCCTCTGGGACAGCTGGTCCGATGACGCGATCATCGTGGACAGGGACTCCGGCGAGTACGTGGACCGGAGCAAGCTCAAAGCCATCCGGCACAAGGGCGAGTTCTTCGAAGTTGAAGGGCCCATCAACATGCCGCGGTCGCCGCAGGGGCGCCCCGTGCTGGTCCAGGCGGGATCCTCAGGCCCCGGCATGGACCTTGGTTCCTCGGTGGCCGACGGGATCTACACCGCCCAGCCGTTCAAGGAACCGTCCATGGAGTTCTACACCAAGTTCAAGAACATGGTGGCCGAGAAGGGCCGGAACCCCGACGATGTCAAGATCATTCCGGGCATCCTGCCGATCCTCGGCGACACCGAGAAGGAAGCGCAGGACCTGGCCAACGAGCTGGCGGGCTACGTCCACCTCGGCAACGGCCGCAAGCAGGTGGGCGCCGACCTTAAGATGGACCTTTCCGAGCTGGAGTTCGATGAAACAATCCCCGCGGAGTGGTTTTCCGACGACCCCCGGATGGGGAGCCGCTACCAGATCTACCGCAAGAAGAGCGTTGACATGGGCATGACGCTGCGCGAACTGATCGTGGACCTGGCCCGCTCCACCGGGCACCAGTGGATGGCGGGCACTCCCTCTCAGGTGGCGGACCGCATGGTGGACTGGTTCGAGTCGAAGGCCTGCGACGGTTTTAACCTCAACGCTCCCTTCAACCCGGGCGGGTTCAAGCTCATCTGCGACAAGCTCGTTCCGGAGCTCCAGGACCGCGGCTACTTCCGGTCCGAGTATGAGGGCACCACCCTGCGTGACAACCTCGGGCTCTCGCGCCCGTCAGCGTAGGCGGGCGCAGTAAAGGGTCCTCCGCTCAGGAAGCGGCAGAACCAAAGCGTTCGACGGCGACATCCACCCACGCCTGGGCGCGGGCATTCAACCGCATGCTCCGCGTCCAGACCAGCGAAACGGTGGCCTGGGAGCGGGTGTGGACACGTGGCTCGGCAACCCGCTTGAGCACAACCTTCAACTCTTCATATGGTGCGTCCAGCATTGGCTGCTGGAAGATCACAGCAACACCACGGCCACTCGCCACCAGGGACCGGACGGTGGCGTAGCTGCGGGAGCGGTGCCGGATGTCCGCGGTCAGACCGGCATCGCGGTACATGTCCAGGATGCGGGTGGAAATGGGCGGGGCGTCGAAGAAGATAAGCGGGTTTGCTGCCACATCTTTGAGCGAAACCACCTCCGTCTCACGCAGTGGATGGTCCGCCGGAAGCAGGATGTACGGCTCCAGGGACAGCAGCGGCGCCGTCTTGAGGGCAGGGGAAATGTCCATATCGTATACGAAGGCGGCGTCGATGGAACCGTTGAGCAGCCGCTCCTGCAGATCCTCGTGGTACCCCTCAATGAAATCGACCTCCACGTGCGGGCACTGTTCCGCGAAGTCGGCCAGCATCGGGGGAATGATGGTGGGTCCCAGCGGCATGAAGCACCCGACGGTCAGCGGGCCACGGATGTCAGTCCTGGCGCGTTTGGACAGCGACGCGATCTCATCCGCGAGGTCAAGCAGTTGGCGCGCCTGCCGGAAGACCACGATGCCCGTCGATGTCAGGGTGAGCCCCTTGGACTTGCGCTTGATGCACAGCTGGGCCCCGACAATCCGCTCAAGTTCCGCGATGGACATGGAAATAGCTGACGGCGCCATGTGCAGCCGGCGTGCTGCCTCGCTCATCGTTCCGGTTTCGGCCGCGACCACAAAGTGCAGGACCTGGCGGAGCGTAATCGATGGGTTCAGAGTGATGTTCATATGTCAATTTTACTGACCATGAAGAGCGGAAATAGACGATTTACTTGAGCAGTTCAGCTTGCCATTATAAGAGAGACGGCGCCGGCGACGGCGTCCCCGCCATCGCCGCAGCGGCAGAACCCTTCCCCGAAAGTGACGTAACGTAAATGGACGCCCAAGCCACCTTTCTCGACCAGGCAGAAGCAATTGTCGGCCCCGGCAATGTTGTCCGTGCCACGCCCAAAGACGGCTATATCGACCCGTATCCCTTAAATCCCGGGCGGGCCAAGTGGCCTGGCGTGCGTCCCGGGAGCGTGGAGGAGGTGCAGGCCGTGGTCCGGCTCGCCAACGACACCGGCGTTCCACTGTGGTCCTTCTCAAAGGGCAAGAACCTGGGCTATGGGGGACCGGAACCGCGCAGCCGCGGCATGGTAGCGCTGGACCTGAGCCGCCTCAACAGGATCATCGAAGTGAATGACCATCTTAACTACGCCGTCATCGAGCCCGGTGTCAGTTTCTTTGACCTCTTCGAACACATCCAGGAAAACGGGCTGAAGCTCTGGATGTCCGTTCCCGCCCTCGGCTGGGGATCCATCCTTGGCAACGCCCTGGACCGCGGCTACGGCATGACCCCGATGGGCGACCATGTGCAATCCATTTGCGGTATGGAGGTGATCCTGCCGGACGGTGAGCTGGTGCGTACAGGAATGTGGGCCATGGACGGAACGGAACTCGGGCCCATCTTCAAAGGCGGATTCGGCCCCACGCTGGACGGTATCTTCACCCAATCAAATCTCGGCATCGTCACCAAGATCGGCCTTTGGCTGATGCCCTGGCCGGACGTGTACATCAACGGCGACGTTGTGGTGGAGCGCGAGGAGGACATGCCCAAGCTGGTGGACATCCTGACCCAACTCCGGCGCGAGGACGTCATTCAGAACAACGCCCTCTGCGGCAACGTGATTCGGGCGGCCACCATGAACGGTCCGCGGTCACGCTGGTACCAGGGGGAAGGGTCCATTCCGGACGACCGCCTCGAGGAAATGCGCCAGGAAATGGGCATTGGCCAGTGGAACGCCAAGTTCGCGATCTACGGCGACAAAGGACTCGCCCAACGCAGGCTCGAGATCATTCGGGAACGTTTCGCCGGGCTTGAAGGGTTCACCGTAAAAGCCAGGCTTTATGAAGGAGCTGAAGGCGTACAGGTCGCCTATGACGACATTGCGGATATGGACCGCACCCAAATGGCCGGAGTGCCCACCCTGAAGCCCTTGTCCACGGTGGCATGGGCGGCGGAAAACGGCGGGCATATCGACGCCGCCCCCATCATTCCCGCCCGAGGGGAGGAAGTGTGGGCGTTCTATCGCGAAGCCAAAGAGCTGTACCGCCGGTTCGGCTTTGACCTGTACATCGGCTACCACCTCTACCCGCGCCATATGGTGCACGTGACCATGATCTTCTTCGAAAACGATAACCAGGAGCAGTTGGCGCGCGCCCGGGCTCTGTACTCAGCGTTGCTGGCAGCGGCCCGCAGCCACGGGTACGCGCCTTACCGCAGCCATGTGGACTACATGGATGTCATCGCCGACGGCTTCGACTACAACAACAACGCCATCCGACGGCTCCAGGAGAAACTGAAGGACGTGCTGGATCCCAACGGCATCCTGGCGCCCGGAAAGCAGGGGGTCTGGCCCCGGCGGTATCGCGAGGTCGGCGCGGAGGCCCCGGACGGCGTCGCCGAATCGGCTGTCCCGCTTTAAGACGCCAGTCTTAAACAGCTACCGACAAGTTGCGGCGACGGAAGCCAGCACAGAGAAGGGGCCGGACGCTAATGAAGCAAACCCCCGTCCGGCCCAGGACCGCTACGGGCCTGACCTGAATGTACGCCTTCCGCCCTCCCGGCCGCCCTCCTTGCCCCAGCCGAACCGCTTAAACCGCGGGCCTTGATTCTGCGTAGGAATCGGTGGACCCGGAATGCGTCTTTCGTCCAGATCGTGGAGGAAGACCCGTAAACGGTGTCACTGGCCGCCCCACTATTTCCGCCACGCTGTCCGAGTCGCGGAAAGTTGCCGCAAAAAGCACCGGCCCAAAAATCCTTGCGGACCACCTTCAAAACTCAGGGTTCGTGTTGCGGAGGACGGTCGGCTGGATGAAAAAGCCGTCGCCGGGGACGGCGGCGCCGCCGGTAACCACCTCCGCGTCCTGTTCGCGTCCTCTGAAAATAACCGAGGACCCGCTCGCTGCTGCCCGGAAATCACCGGGCCAATCTGGGACGCCTCACCCTCTCCGCCGCCCGTTGCGAAATTCCTGCAATTAGTCGCTGAAGCGCCGTCAATGGCTCGCTCAAGGTCCGCATCCCGATAGATGACCACCGGGAGTTGCCGCCGAGCTCGGGTGAGACGCGCTTCAGGTTTGCCGCGCAGGAGGCCGGCAGGCGCTTGCCACGGCTCTCGATCCGGGAAGGAAAGGAGGCCATCGAGATGACACGGGTGGGCGGCGGCGCCTACTTATCGGCATACCCCGGGGTTCGTCCCGGAGGTGGACGTGATCTACTCCTAATTGCCTCGCAGCGGCGCGGCGGGCGTGTATATGGGACACAGCAACATCCGCCGGGATATATCCTCTGCCCCGAGCTGTACCTGCAGGGCGGCCTGAACCCCGACGATTAGATCGACCAAGAGATTCTGCTCGATGAAATCAATGACGCTTAACGGTTCCAAGAGTCGAATCAGAGTGCCCCGCAGTGTGGCGAGAGCTGGGGCAAGGCATTGTCAGTTGCGCATTTTTTATATAAAATTACCCCAGAATGCATTTCGCGAGTGATAATGTTTCAGACCACCTACCATCCCCGGCGCCAGCCGAGAAGGAGTTCGAAGTGACAGCACGCACCGGAGCACAGTACAAGCGGGGCCTGGACGACGGCCGCGAGGTGTGGCTCGGGTCGGAGCGCATCTCCGTCCTTGAGCACCCGGCCTTCAAGGGCTCGGTGGAAGGGATGGCCGGCTACTTCGACTACCAGCACAAGTACGCGGCGGACTGCCTGGGCACCCACCCGGAGACCGGGGAGGCCATGAACGTCAGCCACTCGCTGCCCAGGAACACGGAAGACATCGACCGCCGCCACCGCGCCTTCGACCGTCTGGCCCGGTACTCCAATGGCATGCTTGGCCGCACGCCAGACTACGTCAACGTGGTCTTGGCCGGGCACGTGTCCCGCAAGGACATCTTTGACCGCTCCGGGGACCCGGTGTACCACCAGCGTCTCGCGGCATACCAGCTTGAAGTCATCAAAAGGGACCTTGCACTGACACACACGATCGTGCACGCCGCCATCGATAAGAGTGTCGGCGAGCTTCAGGGCATGAACGAGGAACTCACCCTGCGCGTGGTGGAACGGACCGAGCAGGGCCTCATCGTCAAAGGCGCAAAGATGCTCGCCACCCTCGGTCCCATCGCCGACGAGCTGTACGTCTACCCGGCAGTGCCCATCCAAAAAGGCTTTGAGGAATACGCAATCTCCTTCGCGATCCCCGTGGCCACTCCCGGCGTCGTCGCCATCTGTCGGGACCACTACGGCGTGGACGCGGCCCTGGAGGACAAGCCGTTCTCCTCACGCTTCGACGAACAGGACGCTGTCATAATCTTCGACGACGTCCTGGTGCCTTGGGACCGCGTGTTCATTGACGGCAATCTGGACGTCTACAACTCCATCAACGCAGGCACCGCTTCCGGCAACACGCAGCAGCAGACGGCCATCCGCGCAGCCGTGAAGCTGGAGTTCGCCTACGATCTGTGCACGCAGATTGCCAAGGTGACCGGGACTGAGGGCAAGCCTGACGTCGCCGCGATGCTCGGTGAAATCTACACCTACCTGCGGCTCACCCGGGCGGCCATCCATTCGGCGGAACTTCGGGCCTCGGACTGGGGCGGCGGAGCGTACTTCTGCCACGACGACATCAGCTCCCTGCGGGCCATCATGCCGGGCTGGATGATCCGGATCAACGACATCATCAAGTCCATGGGCTCGCACAACCTGCTGGCGACACCCACGGGCGGTGCGTTCCACGATCCCCGGCTGGGCCCGCTGCTCGAAAAGTACCTCCCCGGCGCCAACGGCATCAGCGCCCAGGAACGCGCCCGCATTATGCGCACCGCCTGGGACTTCGCCGGCTCGGCACTGGGGAGCCGGATCGAACTTTACGAACGTTTCTACCTAGGTAGCATCAGCCGCGCCCGCGGTTTGGACCACCGCAAGGCCCAGGCAGCGGGGGAGAGCGGTGCCTACGATGCCATGTTCGCGGAAATCGACGGTGCCCCCGCTGCGCCGGAGGGCGCGCCTGACGCGCCCTCCGATGACCGGATCGCCGTCGGGGCCAGAGGCTAGGTTCCGTCATGATGGCGCAAGATAGGAAGCCGCCGGCCCCGGAAGCAGCAGCCTGGAAACCATAGGCATCCGCCGTGGCCGCCAAACTCATGGACCAGATACCCGAAGCCGTGAATCTCTTTATGCCCCACATGCCGCCGTCGAATCCCCGCAGCATCGCCGCTGCGGACCTGGAACGGCCGGTGAACTCCGCTTGGAAGGGAAATAACCCATGATTTTTCTGGCACATCACCTGCGACTGTTGTCCCACCTCAGCTACAAGCAGGACGTGGCCCTGTGGGAAGCCGAACTGGCAGCACCCACCATCAGGTTGACTTCGTCCGCCTGGGTGGGCTGGTATGAAGCAGACCCCGAGGCCTGACAGAGGAAAGTTTGGCGGGTGCAATCTAGTTCCCTAAAGAACTACATATGATTCAACCACCCGCCCCTCTCGCAGGTTACGGCGCATGAGTCGCTGTTCGTCGAGGGGCGATGCGCCAAGGGTTTGCGGGGTAGGTTCAGCTCTCCTTGCCTTGGTGCCGGTCTAGTAGCTGGGCGCAGCGGATCAGACCCAGGTGCGAGTATGCCTGAGGGTGGTTGCCCAGATGCGTTTCGGTTGTAGGGTCATATTCTTCGGGCAACAGCCCCGTGGGGCCCATGAGATTAACAAGCTGGCCGAACAGTACTTCGGCGTCATCAGTGCGGCCTACAGCGAGGTAGGCCTCGATCAGCCAGGTCGTGCAGATGTGGAAGCCGCCCTCCAACCCGGGCAGCCCATCGTCGTAGCGGTACCGAAAAACGGTGGGGCCTACTCGCAGCACACGTTCGACGGCATTAACTGTTTTCAGGAACCGTTCATCGGTTACGTCTAGCAGGCCGGAGAGGCCAATATGCAGGACTGCTGCGTCCAGGTCGGGGCTGTCGTAGGCCACGGTGTACGAAGCGGCTTCCTCGTTCCAGCCTTGTTGGAGGACTTCGGTTCGGATGGTGGCAGCGGCGGTGCGCCAGAGCGGATCAAGTACCCTTCCATGACGCTCGGCGGTGCGTACGACGCGGTCCAAGGTAACCCAGCACATCACCTTGGTGTAAACGTGGTGGCGCGGTGGGCGCCGGGCTTCCCAGATTCCGTGGTCTGGTTCGCGCCAGCGGGCCAGGACCGCCGTGGCCATTTGCTCCAGCAGTTGCCATTGGAAATCGGTCAAAAGACCGTGGTATTCACTGAGACTATGAATCAGCTCAGCAATTGGGCCAAAAACGTCCAGTTGCACCTGGTGGTCCGCAGCATTGCCAATCCGTACCGGGCGTGACCCGGCATAGCCTGGCAAGCTTTCGATGGTTGCCTCGCTGGCCATCGAGTTCCCAGTTACCGAGTAGAGCGGGTGTAGCCACTCCGGGCCTGGAGCCTGGTCCAAAATTCGGCCTAGCCATCGCAGAAACCCATCGGCCTCGTCGGTGGAACCAATATCCACGAGTGCCTTAACGGTCATGGAACCGTCACGCAGCCAGCAGTACCGGTAGTCCCAATTGCGGATTCCGCCGATTCCCTCGGGCAGCGAGGTGGTGGGCGCCGCCAACACTCCACCGGTGGGCTCGTGCACCATGGCTCGGAGCACCAGCGCGGAACGCTTAACCAGCGAGGGTTTGACCGCAGGAAGCTTCAGCTTGCGGACCCAGGCCTGGGAACCTGCCGCAACACCGGCCCGGCGCGCTGGCTCGCCGGCGGTATCGAGCACAAAAGTCCCTGTGTCCCCGCAGCGCAGGTTAAGGACAACCGGCCCATTCTGTAGCTCCACGTCGGCAGTGGCGGTTGCATGGCGGTTATCGGTCCTGACCGTGAAATTGACTCCAGGGGCGTGCAGGACTATGGGATCGGCGGTGCCGAGCACGTGTAGGTCAGTACCGCGGACCTCCAAGGTGAAGGGTGCGTTCGTGTAATCCGGTCGTGGCGCAAAGACGATCCTGGCCGCGCCCGTACCGGCAAGCACCCGCACCAAGCTGGTCAGACCATCCGGAGAGGGTTCCAGGTAGTCCGTAACGGTTATATCCGCCCAGCGGGTCTCGACGATCATCGTGCTGTCCACATAGCGTTGCCCGAGCACCCGTGATGCCTGCACGGGCTCAACGCTGAAATGCCCGGCCGCGTCGCCGCCAAGAATGTGCGCGAACACGGAGCCGGAATCCGGCAGCGGATGGGTCATCCAGCAGATTTTCGCGTCCGGCGTTACCAGTGCGGTGGAGGAACCGCTCCCCAGTAGCGAATGCCGTTCCAGGCCTACAGCGTCCTCGCCGAAAAGCCAGGCCCGGCGCAATTCGAACAGCACGGCCAGGACCATCGCAAAAGCATCCGGATCCGGCAGCCGGTGTCCGTTCCTGGGCCCGGGTCCGACCCGCAGGCCCAGGTCGGGACCGCGCAGTGTGGCGAGGGCGTCCTCGTCGCTGGGTCCATCCCCGGCATAGAGCGTGGCGCTGATGCCCAGCTGCGATCGCAGGCGTTCGAGGGCTCGGCCCTTGGCTGGCTCCACCAGCGACAAATCCAGGACGGAGCCGTCCACGATGAAATACATCCCGCGGTCCCGGGCAATCCGTTCCGCTTTCGCGGTCACCCGGGCAGCGACGTCCGATGGTTTCCCGATCAGGCGCACTGACACCCCTGCGGGTTTCCGATGAATCCTTTCGATCCTGAAGTCCTTTTCGGTCCTTACTACTTCCGCCAGGGCGTCGGTAACTTCTTCAAGGATTGGCGTTGTGGTTGCAGGCTGGTCATAGACAAAATCCATGTCAAATTCGGCACCGTGCGAACCCACAAGATGGACTTCGGCCGGCAGCCGAGACACCGCAGCCAAATCGCGCAAGGAACGGCCTGAGATTACCGCCGCGTGCGTGTTGGGCAGTGAGGCCAGGGCACGCAGGGCAATCGAGGCATTGCTCACCTGCATGGACACTTTGGAGGTCCCCTCGTCGGCAGAAAGTGTCCCGCCATAGTTGCAGGCCACCAGCAGGTACGGGGTGCGTGCCAGCATCTTCAGCTCATTGAGCAGCTGCGGCGACAGCTTGTTTCCCGCCGAATCTGACTGGATCAGATCTCTTAGCAGGTCCTGCGGCAATGAGTTTGAAAGCAGCCCGGAATGAACTCCCGACCGACCGGCCGCCAGCCAGCCACCAGACGTGGTCATTGAAGGTTCTAGCCCTCAGCCAGCGGCTCGGCAGCTGAAGTGGCCGCCGGTCAGAACCGAGTTATGCCTGCGCTTGAGCGGGATCATGTCATATGCTTTCACGGCGAACCATCGTCCCAGCGTGATTCTTTGTAGGCACCGGTGTCAAGGGTTCGGCCCAGGAGCTCAGGGTCGGGTCCGCGCAGGAAAGGGGCAAACCGCAGGGCATAGTTCACGAGACGAAAAGAGGACGGTCGAGAAGACCTAGTCTTGGTTGCCGCGACCATTCAGGTTCACATGATCTTTACCGTCGGATTCGGCCGACAGGCGTACAAGGTTGAGCTACCGGTGGATTCGAAGGCATTCAGCAGAAGCTCCAGCTCCGGGTGCAGCTCAGCAGCCGGACCCGTGGATGCAAGAACAGTTTTTGCCGGGGATGATACCCCTGCCAAGGAATGCACGCTGTGACCACAGTGGATGTGCAAAGCGGCCCTGTACTGGGCCGGACCGCGCCGCTGAATCGAGCTCAGGCGTCGGCGGGCTTGCCAAGAACGGGCACGGAGGGTGCTCCGACTTTGGTTCCGTTCATTTACTCGCTCGCTGGCCTAGCTTCGAGTTTAGGAGCTACCCCGGGTTCAGGGGCCCGGGACTGTTGCGACGCCGTGTCCGGTTGCATCGAGCACGCTGTCTAGCCAGGTCACGCGATTTGTAAAGCGCTTCGCCTTGCGCGGATCGGTCCACCGGTAGGAGTCGTGCTCCCAGTTGATTTTCAGCCGCCTTCGGGATGTCAAGGCGGTGAATGTGTGGACGAGCCAGGGGGTTCCAAAGCCGTCGGTGACCACGATGTCCGGTCCTTGGCGGAGCGCCTGGAGGTCTTCGGCCCGCAGCCCCGCTTCTTCGTACAGTTCTGCAAGAGCTTGCTGTTCCGGTGTTGCCCCGGCTTCCAGAAATCCTGTGATGCAGTGCCAAAGGCCGCTGTCGTGGCTAGGGCGGCGGCTTCTTCTAAACAGGGCAATCCTGCCCCGCCATTGGACGACGGCGGCGACGACCCTGTGATTCAGGGGAATGTCAGATGCGGCACCAGAAGGAACCCTGATGCCTAGGGATGCATTGATGGCGCCCATGTTCCTCTCCTTTACTACGTGCTCTCGAGGGGCGGGCACTAGTGCCAAAGTCTTGACCAATCCCGCCTCCTCGGCTGCCCACCATTAAGAAAAAGGAAACCATTCGCAGGCGGGCTGCATGAGGCGGTAGTCCCAAAGTGCTCGGTTTCCCGAGGAGGTCTCTCCACTTTTGTCACCCGGAAGGCGCTGAGTACATGGTGGCCGCATGACCCAAACAATCGATAACTATAGCCATAATGCCTAAAAACGCGATAATGTATTGTCGTCAACGATGTACTTTTCCCCCGGCGGCGTGCCGCCAAAGAAGATCAACATCACCTCCCGGGACGCTCAGGCGGCCGTGAAAGGAACCCACAAATGAACTACGCAACCTTCGTATCCGCAGACGGGTCCCCCACCTGGGGCATCATCGACAACGGACAGGCGTACGATCTTGGCCCCAGCGGAGCCAACCTTGCCCGCACGCTCCGCGCCGCCGTCGAGCAGGGCATCTTCGGCACTGTTGGCGAGGAGTTCCGCAGCGCCCCGTCCCGCCCGGAAGCAGAGATCGAGTTCCTCCCGGCCATCACGGATCCCGGCAAGATCCTCTGCATCGGCGTGAACTACCGCAGTCATCAGGAGGAATCCGGCAAGACGGAACAGAAGGCACCCACCATCTTCACCCGCTTCGCTGACTCTCAGATGGGCCACCTGCAGCCTGCCCAAATGCCTGCCAGCACCACGAAGTTCGACTATGAAGGCGAGATGGCCCTGGTCATCGGCAAGGAGGCATTCCATGTCGCCGAGGAGGACGCCTTTGATTACATTGCCGGATATGCCGCCTACAACGACCTCAGCGTCCGCGACTGGCAGCTCGCGGCCTCCCAGTGGATTCCCGGCAAGAACTTCCCCGGCACCGGCGGCTTTGGCCCCTACCTTGTCCCGGCCGCCGAGCTGGGCGACGTCAACGGGCTCACTCTGGAAACCCGGGTCAACGGCGACATTCGCCAGAAGGCCTCCGTGGCCGACCTGTACTTCACCATTCCGCAGCTGATCGCCTACGTCACCGGCTTCACCAGGCTCTCGCCCGGAGATGTGATCGTCACCGGCACACCTGGCGGTGTGGGCCTGTTCATGGAACCGTCCGGGCTCCTCTCGGAAGGTGACGTGGTGGAAGTGGAAATCACCGGTCTGGGCACCCTCAGAAACACGGTGGAGCTCGTCCCCTAACCTGCCCTGCTCCCGTCTCGACAGCATTCCTACAGGAACGGAACCCCAAACCGGCATGGACACAATCATTGAAACCGACGTACTCGTCATCGGGGCAGGCCCCATCGGCCTGGCCACGGCGAACCTGCTGGCGGACCAGGGCGTTAACGTAATGCTCGTCGAACGCCACGCTGGTACCAGTGACGAACCGCGGGCCATCAGCGTCACGGACGAGACCCTCCGCGTTATGCAGCAGATCGGGATTCTGGACCGGCTGGCACCTGAAATGTTGATGGACACCGGTGCCCGTTACTACGGCCGGAGGGAACAGCTGCTGGCGGAGGTCTACCCGGCCGCCCCGCGGCTGGGCCAGCCCGGCAAGTCCCAGTTTGACCAGCCGGTGATGGAATCCCTGCTCCTCGAAGCTGCCCAGGACCGCCCGTCGATCGACGTCCGTTTTAGCACCGAAGCGTTCCGCATCACGGACGGCCCGGGCCATGCGGACACGGTGCTGATCGACGCCGAAGGCAGGCACACCGTCCGGTCGAAATGGGTGGTGGCGTGCGACGGCGGGCGCAGCCCGGTGCGCTCCCAGCTCGGGATCGCGATGGAAGGTTCCACCCAGGTCCAGAAGTGGATCGTGGTGGATATCATCAACACCCCGGGTGATCCGGAACGGTTCTCGGAGTTCCACTGCAACGGGGTACGTCCCGTTGTGGTGGTCCCCGGAGTCCATGGCCGCCGCCGCTACGAGTTCATGCTCCTGCCCGGCGAGGAGGCGGCGGAGATGACGTCTCCGGAAACCATAATCAGGCTCATCGCGCCGTTCCAGAACATTGGCGCCGCGGACATCCGTCGCGCAGCCGTCTACGTTGCCCACCAGCGCGTTGCCCTGAGCTACCGGGTGGGGCACGTGCTCCTCGCAGGTGATTCGGCCCACATGATGCCCCCGTTCGCCGGCCAGGCCCTCAACGCTGGCATCCGCGACGCGGCAAACCTCGCGTGGAAGATCGCCGCGCACGTCCGCGGGACCGGCACGGACGCCCTGGTGGACACCTACCAGGCGGAGCGGCGCCCGCACGCGGTGGACATGGTGCGCCTGTCCCACAGGATCGGCAAAGTGGTGATGAACGTTAACCCGGCGCTCACCGCCGTGCGTGATGCGGCCATTACCGCATCAGGCATCGTTCCCGCCGCCAAAGCATGGCTGGCAGGGATGAAGTTCCTAAAACAGCCGTACTTCGCCGATGGCTGCGTGGTGCCACCAGGCTCTGAAGTCCCGAAGTGGGCAGCCGTGCTGGTAGGCCGTTCTCTGTCTCAGCCGCAGGTCATGCTGTCCACCGGCGACGCCGTCCCACTGGATACCGTCCTCGGTTCGGGCTGGGCACTGCTGCACTTCCCCCACGATCGCCGCGCCCCCATTGAGGTCAAGCGGCTGGGCACTGATACTAACGGGGCGGCCAAGAACGACGACGGCGGCCGCCACCCCGCGCTGACCCGCGTAACCGCCGTCACCGACACCAGCGGCGCCTTCGCGGCTGCCGCAGGCAGCGGTATGACCATTGTGGTACGGCCCGACCGCTACGTTGCAGCAGCCACTACCCCACACACGGAGCACGCAGCGTTCGAAGCACTGGCCACCTACGTGCCGAAGCTAGCGCTCTTGCTGAGCGCTGAATCAGGAGCACCGGCCGCCCGCCGACAAACATCAGCAAATTAGACAACACACTCGGGAGCGGGGAGCCAGGTCCCCGCTCCTTGCTCTCTGCAGCCAACCAGGCAGCAGATGTCATTCTGAGCCTAAGACGAGACTTGACCCTAATTCCTTCGAAAAGTCCTGGGGCAAGGCACCACCACCATAACGAGAACACGCCGGAGCCGCCCCTTAAGAATCTACCTTGAGTTCCTGGGTGCGGCCCCGCCGTCGTACTTGAAGCTGCTGTTTAGACCTCGCCGCCGTGGCACTAGAGTTTCAAATAAGGAGTACAGCTCGCCCTGAGCGCAATTTCGATTTTCGAGGAACTCAGTTGACGCACCAGAGGGCCGAGAGCGGCGTCCGAACGCGCGGCGCGAGCCTTCCGGAAAAATTACCGCGGTGCATTCGCCCAAATCCTGATTACACCGGCAGCAATGTCTATTGCCGCCTCCGCTACTCCAGACAGCGCCCGCTCGTACCCCATCTACCTGTTTCCAGGGCGGGACGGGTCTCGAGTCGCTCCGGGTACAGTGGACCGTCCATGAGGAAGGCGGGTACCTGGTGGTTGACCAGAGACGGGTGAAGCGTGAGACAGTCCCGCAAGCGGCTGAGCAGACACCGAATACAGAGGCACGCGATGAGCGGCGGCTGCAGGTTCTGCAGGCAACCCAGGAAGTTTTTGTAGCCAGTGGTTACCAGGGTGCCAACATGGACGAGATCAACCGCCGTCCTTAGCTGTTACAGCGGCTCCCTCGCACGGGTGGATGACCAGACTGCCGCAGCTGTGTCCAAGCCCAGTCGATCCTGTGACCATCTAATTCATCCATCCTCAATCTGATGACAATGGGCGAGGCAAATAGCTATGCCCGGCCACTTCCCAAGGACAAACGGAATGCACTTTTCCCACTTCGTTATCGAGGACAATCAAAACCCATTATTTTCTGCCGAGGAGATTAAAGTCTCGTTCCGAAAGGACCCCCACGTATCCCGGATTTGGACGATGTCATATGAGCAGTTAGAAGAGCTCCAAGCGGCCATAGGCAGATATCAAGCGACGAAGCAAATTTAATCAACCGACCGGGGATATGGACCTCGGGCCGACGGCCAAGGCAGGTTCATCCTAAACTGCTCCTTCCACAGGCTTTCGGCAAGAGGTTTCCCCTGCTCTTTCAAACGCCGATAATGGAGATTCCGTAAAGCTAACGGTCATGGGGACCAAGCACCCTCGCGAGACTAGAGATCGTCCGGGCGCTGTCCCGACATGCTCTCTACATCCTCCCCGATACTGCTGGAGCGCTCCACGTCCTCCATGTAAAGCCGGCCCGAAGCAATTTTGCCGTCCCTGACCTTGAAAAGTGTCACCCCGCGGACTTGGACGTCCTGGCCCTCAACCCGGTGCCCGGACCAGGACCACTCACTCCAGGTGGTGTCACCGTCGTCGACGGAGCGGATCAGTTCAGCGTGGAAGTCAGGGATGCCCTCCAGAATGGCTTTCCAATTAGCGTGCATCTGCGCGCGGCCGACAAAGGCTCTGCCGGGGTGGGCGGGTTGTTCGCTTTGGTAGTCCTCGTGCATGAGCGCCGCTGCCGCTTCGAGGTCGTGGGCATTCAGAGCGGTTATTAGCCGGTCAACGACTTCACTCATGGGCTTCTCACGCCCTCAGTGCCGCCGTCATCTTCCTTCACGCTGCGCCGGCACAGCGTTCCGCAACCCGGATTCCCCGGTGGCGAGTTCCTCGAAGCCGCCCCGCTCAACCAGTTACTGGCCGCGCGCTGCCGCAAGACCTTCGGGTCCGGATCGGGAGTCTCCACACTTCAACTATGGGCGCTGCTTCCCGGCGGGTCCATGGCCAGTTGCGCGACGCATGACGTTCTGGGATCCCCGCATTACCTGACGAAGTCGGAGGTGCCACTACACCGCACCATCAGCTGACAGGACCCTCGCCGGGTGCAAAGCGCGTTCATTTCAAGGGAGCTCCCCCTCCCATTCACAAATGCATAATGTATTTCCCGTCAACCAGCCTCGGCCTGGGCAGACCCGTGCCTGATGATCGCGCGGCGGGAACTGGCAGCGCTCGGATCCGCCCATGGCGGCAGTCGCCGACTCCTTCCCACTAAGTCTTCGGTCCCGGCCGAGCAGACCGAGTCAGGGGCGGTGGAAGTCACGACACGAATGAGCTATTTCCAAGAAGCGACACCAGCCGCACCTACAAGGCGCAAGGCTCGCAAGGTGGGACGGGTCCTAAGTCGCTCCGGGTACAGTGGACCGTCCAGGAGAAAGGCGGGTACCTGGTGGTTGACCAGAGACGGGTGAAGCGTGAGACAGTCCCGCAAGCGGCTGAGCAGACACCGAATGCAGTGGCACGCGATGAGCGGCGACTGCAGCTTCTGCAGGCAGCCCAGGAAGTTTTTGTAGCCAGTGGTTACCAGGGTGCCAACATGGACGATATTGCCCAAGCGGCCTATGTGAGCAAACCGGTTCTGTACGAGTATTTCCCATCCAAGCGTGAGCTGTACCTCGAGCTGCTGGACATCAACCTCAAGGCACTAGGCGATGTATTGCAGGAGTCCGTCCGGTCCACGAAGCTCAATAAAGAACGGGTGCATGATGCTATCCGGGCTTATTTTGGCTACATTGCCCGTGACGATGGTGCATATCGCCTCGCCTTCGAATCCGGTTTGAGCAACGATCCTGACGTCCGCGTGAGGCGGGAGGCATTCAGAAGTGGATTCGCCGGCGCAATCGCCCGAATCATCAGCGAGGACGCTCATTTGCCGTTTGTCGAAGCGGAACTGCTGGGTAGGGCTTTGATGGGTTTGGCTCAAGCAAGCGCACGTTATTGGGCAGGGGACACTGCTGAACAAGGCAGCGCTGCCCTTAGCCTGGACGCTGCCAGTGAGCTCGTTTACCGCCTGGCCTGGCGCGGTATTTCACGCTTTCCCAAGGAGACCTAGAACTGACTGAGGTGTCACCCGGGGCTCTGCCAGGGGTGATAGCTTTTGACCCCGTTGCTATCTCTCCCACCGTACTGTCGCGGTTGAACACACGCGCCCACACATCTTCCTGGTTCTTCAGGCTTTGCTCGCCCGCTTAGAATGCTCCTGTGAAGAGGACTAACGACTCGGGTTCCATGGGAAAGCCTGCTGGCCTACAGCGCAACAACGATCCCAACCAGCGACCCAGTAACAGAAGTCTCCGCTTCTGGTCTGGATACTGGACCGTCTTTTGGACTCTCTTCTGTGGGGTTGGGTTTACGGTTGGATACGTTTTCCTGAGCAACCTGATCGTCGGGCGCCCCTACGGCATCCTGTCGATTCTGTTCTTCGTGCTCGGATGCGCCCTTGGACTGGGTTTGTACCTATCCGAGCATTTCAGAGCCGCCCGTAAGAAGCGTGCCGATTTTGTGAGGGCTGGCGGTGATCCTACCGGCATCACTCCCTGGATGTTCGGTGCCATGAGAGGACGTATCAACGAGGACGGCGTGTGGGCCTGGTACACCTCGTCAGGCTCCAGCGGAGAGTCGAGCGCGATATAGCAGCCTCCCATAACCGTCTGGCGTCGAGACCCGGATTCCCGGACGTTGATAATGGCGGACATAAACCGGTTCCGATGCGCCTTTTGACCCGCCCTTCCTAGACATCCCCGCCGTTAACTGAGCGCTGGTTCAGCAGTCTGATCCCCGGTACTCCGGGGGAAAAACGCCACGAACGACGGGCGGAAACAGACCTTTTGCAGGCACTTCCCCGTCCGTTTTCGTTCGCCGATAATGGATATTCCGTCGGGTTAACTCCTGAGCAGCGGTGTACAGACCCGCAATGGGTGTGCGACAACATCTGGTTCGGATGGGTATCGGCTGCTAGCCGTTGCGGCTTTCGTTCAGGTACGCGAGCTGACGGACCCAGTGGTGTTCCTGCCCTCCCTCGTGGCCGTTGAAATGGTAGACCTCGATAGATTTGGTGGGCCCTTGTTCCGAGCGTCGTGAGCTTCCGGTTCCATAGCTGTTGTAGGAAGCGAAGACGGTTGACGGCGGGCACACGTCATCGAACAGGGCCACGGAAAACAGTGCGGGGGCGGTTGCCCTGCGGCTGAGGTGGACCCCGTCGAAGTAGTTCAGGACCTCTAATGTGTGCTCATGGCGGTCCCGGTGCCGGGAGAGGAACGCGGCGATTTCGGGGTAGGGGCCTCGTTGGGCCAGATTGATTGCACGGGGAAAGTCCTGAAGGAAGGGTACGTCCGCTAGAACAGTTCGAATTCCGTCCAGTCTCCTGGCAGCAAGCCCGGCGGCTGCGAGGGCCAGGCCTCCACCCTGGCTTATCCCGGCAAGGACGACGTTGTCACCGTCGACCTCCGGAAAGCTTTGGACCGTCTCGATCGCCCTGAATGCGTCCACATACAGCCGGCGGTAGTAGTAGTCCTCCTTCGAAGTCAGACCGCGTGTCATGAGGCCCGGGTGGGCCACCTCTCCTGCTGATGGGTGTGGGTCCGCCGTGTCGCCGGTGATCCCGCCGTAGCCTTGGCCTCGGGTGTCCATGATGAAGTGGGCGTACCCAGCCTGTGCCCATTTGGTGTCCTCCTGGACCAAACCGCGGCCGCCTGAGTATCCGATGTACTGCACAACTGCTGGCAGGCGGTGGCCGGGGGACCGGTATGCCGGAAGGTGGAGCCAGCCCCGGACCGGGGCCCCGCCATAACCGGCAAAGGAAACATCGAAGCTGTCGATGAGTGGCAGTAGATTGTCGACCGGAGTGACTGTCGGCATCAACGGGAGCGCGCGGGCCTCCGCCAGGGTTGCATCCCAAAACACATCAAAGTCCTCCGGCTCAGTCGCTACGGACGCATAAGTGCTCAACTGCTCCAGAGGCATGTCAACGGTAGGCATACTGGCTCTCCATCATCTGGGTCTAAGGGGATCCCACCTGCCGGTGAGGCCGGATTATAGGATTCTAAAAATAAGAATGGCGAAACAGGACAGAGGATGTCCCATCTCCTGTACCATTAGTTTAGACGAGCGGCCGCCACCGGACGGCGGCCAAAGGAGATGACGTGACAGTAGCACCCGCCTCGGTTTCGCCGGCCAGGTTCAGCGCGCAAATCCGCTCCCAGGCCCTGCAGACTCGGATTATGGAGCTCATCCTGGAACGTGGCCTGGACGTTGGTGACGCCCTTCCCACTGAGAGTGAATTGTCCACTGAGCTGGGTGTGGGGCGTAATACTGTCCGGGAATCCCTGAAAGTCCTGCAGGCTCTGGGCGTCATTGAGATCCGGCACGGGTTCGGCATGTTCGTTGCCCCCAATAATTTCAGCGCACTCGTGTCCGGGCTGACCTTTCGAGGCAGGCTCTCGCTCCGCCATAAGGGCGAGGAAGCGATGGAGCTTATCGATGTGCGGCAGGCTCTTGAGTCCGGCCTTATCGGGTCGGCGATTGACCTTTTGACCGACGAGCATCTGGCTGAGTTGCGTACCACGATGGAAGCGATGCAGGACGCCGCCGGAAAGGGTGAACTCCTCGTACAGCACGACGCAGAGTTTCACCGCCGTCTCTACGCGCCACTCAATAACGACCTGCTTATCAACCTCATGGACGTCTTCTGGCAGGTTTACCGCCAGATTCATGAGGCGTTGGGCTCCGGGCCGGTCAACCTTGAAGAACAGGTCCAGATCCACTGGGACATCTACGACGCAGTGGCAGACAGGGACAAAGCCTTGGCTTCTGAGCGCCTTCAGCGCCACTTCGACGGTATCCGCCGCAAGTTGAAGGACGTCGCGTCCGCCTAATGTCACAGCCGAGGGTGCGGAAGACCAACTGCCCCTTTGCCTCACGCTGAACATCCCGTCCGTCCCATAGTTCGCGCCGCCAGGATTGGCGGCGGTTACACACCGTGCGAGAGAGTACCCCCTTTTTGCCATGGAGATTTTTGTTGTGCCCGACGCCTCGGGTACCGGAGCTGTTGCCGCCGGGATTCTTGCCGCCGTCATCCGGAGCAAGCCTGACCTGGTCCTTGGTGTCGCTACGGGCAGCTCCCCACTGCCTGTCTACGCGGCACTGGCGGAGCACACTTTGGACATGTCCGGGGTCCAAGCGTTTGCCCTCGATGAGTATGTTGGCCTGCCGGCTGGGCACCCGCAAAGCTACGCCGAGGTAGTCCGCCGTGAAGTAACCGAACGTTTAGGTTTGGACCCGGCCCTGGTTTCAGTTCCCGACGGCGGCGCCGAAGATCCTCACCACGCAGCAGCCCTGTATGACGCCGCCATCCGCGCCGCCGGCGGCGTGGACGTGCAGATTCTGGGGATCGGCCACAACGGCCACATTGCCTTCAATGAACCGGGTTCCGGGCTGGATTCCCGGACGCGGGTGGAATTTTTGGCCGAGCGTACCCGCAAAGCCAACGCGCGCTACTTCCGGTCTATTGACGACGTGCCGACTCGGTGCATTACCCAGGGCCTCGGTACCATTCGTGAAGCCCGGCACCTGCTGATGGTGGTCAACGGGGCGGATAAGGCTGAAGTTCTGGCCGCAGCGCTGCACGGGCCGGTGTCAGCTGAGTGTCCCGCTTCGGTCCTGCAACTGCACCCGCACGTGACCGTGGTGGCAGATGAAGCCGCGGCTGCCCTCCTTGGTGCCGGTCTCGGGCAGGTGGCCGTCCGGGTCGCGACGCCGAGGGCCTGAACCGAGCGCCTGAACTGGGGCGAAGCCTTAGGAAGCAGTCGCGGGGGCAGCGGTGATGGCTGCAGCCTGCCGGGGGACAGGAAGGCCGCGACGGAACACCTCGATGGGGCGGAAGTCGCGGTCCACCGCCAGGACGTCGGCTCTCAGCCCCGGCCGGAGGCTTCCTACTTCTTTCTGGAGGCCAAGGATCCTTGCCGGAACGGCCGTGGCTGACACCACGGCGCTTGCCGCGTCCACCCCTGCTTCGACCGTCCGCCGTACAACGTCCAGCAGTGTTGCGGTTCCGCCGGCGAGGGCACCATTGCTGCGTAGTCGGGCCTCCCCGCCGCTGACGCAGACCCCTGCCGGGCCAAGGTCGTAGTCGCCGTCCGGCAGTCCCGTCGCGGCCATGGAGTCGGTCACCAGGATGACGTTGTCACCGCCAACAAGTTCGAAGACCATACGGACGGTGTCCGGGTGGAGGTGGACGCCGTCGGCAACAAGTTCCACCGCAATGGTGCCTGCTGCTGCCAGTCGCAGGCAGGCTGCTACGGGCCCGGGGTCGCGGTGGTGCAGGGACGGCATGCCGTTGAACAGGTGGGTGACCGTGGGCCGGGCGTTGCTGCCCAGCGTGGAGGCGAGCAGGTTCGCTGCCTCGGTGAGGGAGGCTGCCGTCGTTGGGGCATCGGCGTTGGTGTGTCCCAGGGACGGCGTGACGCCGAAACCAACCATCGCGTGCACCAGAGAGGGGGCGCAGGGTTTCGGCAACGCGCATCAGGTCCTCCCGGGGAGCGGTTACCAGACTCGCCAGGAGTGTGGTGGTACCGCTGGCGTGGAGGAATTTCACCGCTGAGCGGGCTGACGGGAGATCACCCCCGGGAAAGTCCCCGCCTGCCGCGCCGTGGCAGTGCAGGTCCACCAGGCCGGGCAGGAGCAGGGTTCCGGGCGGCAGCTCCACTTCCTCCAACCCTGGAAGAGAGTGGCCATCGAAGCCTGCCCTTGGGCCGGCATAGGCGATGCGTTCCCCGGAAACGGCGACCACCGCGTCCTCTAGGATAGTTCCGTCGTTGACGATGGTGCCGGGCAGCAGGAAGGCGGGAGGCGTCTGGGAGGTCATTTCAGGGCGTCCGCGAACCAGCCGGTGATGGTGGCCGGGTGGGTGATGGCTGTTCCGACCACCACAGCGAAGGCCCCGGCATCAAGTGCTTGCCTCGCCTGGGCGGGGGTGTGCAGCCGGCCTTCGGCGATGAGCGGTACACCGAAGTCTGCCGCCGCAATTTGTTCCAGCAGTTCAAGGTCGGGGCCGTGGATTTTGGGGCGTTCACCGGAATAGCCGGCCAACGTGGTGCCGATGAGGTCTGCGCCGGCCTCGACGGCGGCCGCTGTGTCCTGGAGGGAGCCGCAGTCGGCCATGACCAGAGCGTGGGATTCGGTGTGGATTCCGGCTACGGTCTGGGCGAGGGTGAGGCGATCGGGGCGTGCGCGGCGGGTCCCGTCGATGGCCACGATGTGGGCGCCGGCGTTGGCTACCGCAAGAGCGTGCCGGAGGGTGGGGGTGATGAAGACCCCGTCGTGCCCGTCCTTCCAGAGTCCGATGACCGGGACTTCCACTGCTGCGCGGGTGTGCTGGACGTCCGCCAGGCCCTGCACCCGGACTGCAGCGGCCCCGCCGATGACCGCGGAAGCGGCGACCTGTGCGGTGGTGCGGGGATCGCGCATGGGCTCGCCCGGGTACGCCTGGCAGGACACGATGAGCCTTCCCCGCAAGGATTCAAGCCGGTCAGGGGAGAGGATCATGGTCAGTTCCTTTGGAGAATCGTTGCTGGGGTGAGGACGAGGCGGGCTGCGCCCACGATGGCGGCAGCGTTGCCCAGTGAGGCGGGCAGCACTTGAACGTTTGCCAGGGCTGGGAGGAGTTCGGCCCGGACGGCCCGTTCCATCGGCGACCACCAGGGGGCTCCTGCGTCCGAGAGCCCGCCCGAGACCACCACGACTTCGGGGTCCAGTATGTTGGCCAGCCCGCCCACGGCCTGCCCGGCCGCAGCGGCGGCGGTGCCGATGGTTCTGATGGCGATGGCATCTCCATTGGCGGCGAGGGCGAAGACACTGCGTGTATCCGGTGTACCCGCATTTCCCCCCAACCGCCGGTAGGCTTCCGGGATGGCAGGCCCGGAGGCAATGGCTTCAACATGCCCTGCTCCGCCGCAGACACAGGGCAGCGGCTGGCCGTCGTGGAAGGCGTACGGCGAGGCGAAGTGGCCAACGTGTCCGCCCACATAGTGGTGCCCCAGAACCGGTGTGCCTTCAAGAACGTAACTGCCGCCGACGCCGGTGCCGAAGGCCACCAGGAGTGAACTGGCGGTCCCGGCGGCGGCACCGGTCCAAGCTTCGCCAAGCGCGTGGGCGTGGACGTCGTTTACTGCCTGAATGGACGACGGCGGCAGGTCCAGGCGCGCTGCCAGGCCGGTGCTGATGGCTGTTCCGGCCCAGCCGAGGATCGCATCGGTTGCTGACACCACTTCGCCCTTATGGGTATCAATGACACCGGCCGAACCGACGCCGACATGATCGACGGCAATTCCGGCAGCAGCAGCGCGTTCCATGAGTCCGGCAACCAGACTGGCAGTGGCGTTGAGAATTGCCTCGCCGCCATCACGGTTGAGGGTGGGAATGGTCTCGGAAAACAGCACTTTACCCGTGTCTGAGACGACCCCGGCAGCAGTCTTAGTGCCACCGAGGTCAACACCAATGGCGTGCATCAGCTTCAGCGCCCGTCCCTAGACCAGGCTGTTGCGTTCGAGGATGACCTTGATCGCGGTGGTTTCCTCTTCGTTCAGCGCGGGCATGGGGATGCTCATGGTGTTGGATTCGATGATGCCCATGATCTGCAGGGCGGTCTTGAAGGCGCCCAGGCCGGCTGCTCCGCCGGAGACGCGTCCGTTGGGTGTGTAGACGATCTCGAAGAGGTCGGCCAGGCGGTCCTGTTCCGCGGCGGCCTCGGCCCAGTCTCCGGCAATGGCGGCGTCAACGAGGTTGCGGTAGCCGCGGGGGTCCACGTTGCCCAGGCCGGGAACCACGCCCTGCGCGCCGCCGAGGAGGGCGCCGTCGACCACGACTTCGTGACCCGTGAAGATGTCGAAGTTGTCGATGTCCTTGGCTGCGAGCAGCAGTTGACGGAAGGAGACGTCGTCGCCGGAGGAGTCTTTGACGCCGGCGATGACGCCGTCGCGGCCCAGCCGGACCAGCAGGTCCGTGGGGAGCTTGAAGTGGGTCCGGACCGGAACGTCGTAGGCAAAGATCGGGCTGTCGACGGCTTCGTGAATGTTGCGGAAGTGGGTCTCGGTTTCCGCTGCGTTGCCGATGGCGTAGTACATCGAGGTGACCACGATGGCGTCAGCGCCGAGGTCGATGACGCGTTTGGCTTCCTCGATGACGCGGTTGGTGGTCTGTTCGTTGGCGCCCACGATAAGGGGTACTGCTTTAGCACCAGCAGACGCGTTGGCCGCCGCAATGGTGCTGACCACCAGCTCGCGCTCGGCGTTGGTCATGTAGGGCACCTCCGCGGAGGAGCCCAGGACGAAAAGTCCGGACACACCGCCGTCGAGCAGGTGCTTGGTGAGGTTCTGCAGTGAGGCGGTGTCGATGCTGCCGTCCGCGTGGCGGGGGGTAACGACGGGCGGGATGACGCCGGAGAACTGGGAAGACACGGAAAAACTCCAATGCGTGGTTGTAAAAGTGGGGTTTGAAAATTTAGGTGTGCAGCAGGCTGGGGGCTGCTCCGAGGAGCTTTTTGGTGTAGTCGTTCCGGGGGGTGTCGAAGACCTGGGCGGCGGGCCCTTCCTCGACGATTTCGCCGAAGTACATCACGCAGATGCGGTCGGAGACGTAGCGGACGGTTTGGATGTCGTGGGAGATGAACACCATTCCCAGGTTCAGCTGGGTCTTCAGGTCCGAGAGCAGGTTCAGGACCTGCGCCCGGACCGAGACGTCCAGGGCCGACGTCGGTTCATCGGCGACGATGATGTCCGGATCCAGGGCCAGTGCCCTGGCGATGGCCACGCGCTGCCGCTGGCCCCCGGACACCTGCGACGGCGTCACTTCCGCCGCGGAGGCCGGCAGGCCCACCAGCGCAAGGAGTTCCCGGACCTTGGCCGCCCGGGAGGCGGCGTTGCCGATTCCATGCACCTGGAGCGGGTCCGTGAGGATGTCCTGGATGGTCATGCGCGGATTCAGGGCCGTGGCGGGGTCCTGGAACACCACCGATACGGCCCGGCCGAATTCCTTGCGCATGGCCGCGTTCCGTTTGATGGCCGGTTTGCCGTGGAAGAGGACCTGTCCGGACGTGGGTGCCTGAAGGCCCACGAGCACGGAGGCCAGCGTCGACTTGCCGCAGCCGGATTCACCCACGATGCCCACGGTTTCGCCGCGGCTGATGGTGAAGTCCACACCGTTGACGGCCTTGACGATGTTGGGGCGGAAAAGGCCGCCTGTCCTTGCGCGGTGGTGGACTTTGACGTCCTTGAGTTCAATGACGGGTTTGCCGGTGGAAACGCTCACTTGGCGTCCTCCTTTCGGTGGCTGGCCCAGTAGTGGTCGGAGTCCCCGCCTACGGCGGTGAGGACCAGCTGCTGGTTCGGATCGGCGTCCCGGCGCTGGGAGCGCGGTGCGAAGCGGTCACCGGGGGCGAAGTCCTGTGGTGACGGCACGGTGCCGGGGATCTGGTGGAGGCGGGCGGCGTCGGCCTCGATGGAGAGCACGGCGCCGAGCAGGCCGCGGGTGTATTCGTGCTTGGGGTTCTGCAGGAGCTCGGACGCCTGGGCTGATTCGACAACCTGGCCGGCGTACATAACGGTGATGCGGTGGGCCAGGGAGGCGACCAGGGCAAGGTCGTGGCTGACGAACACCATGGCGAAACCGAGCTGTTCGCGCAGTTCGTTGAGCAGGTCCACCACCTGTTTCTGGACGGTGACGTCCAGGGCGGTGGTTGGCTCATCTGCCACCACGATCTTGGGGGAACGGGAGAGTGCCATGGCGATGAGGACGCGCTGGCGCTGGCCGCCGGAGAGCTCGTGGGGGTAGCTGGCCAGGGTGCGTACCGGGTCGAGTTTGACCATTTCCAGCAGCTCGGCAGGGGTCTTTCGCCCGCCGCGGCGGGTCAGCTGGGTCATCTGGTCCTTGATCTTCATGGACGGGTTCAGCGAGCTGAGCGCGTCTTGATAGACCATGGCGATCTGTTCCCCGCGGAGCCCTTGGTAGGCCTTGGGATTGCTGTGGCTGGTTTGCGGGTCCAGCAGTTCCTTGCCGTCGAACTTGATGGAGCCGCTGATCCGTGCCGTCTTGGGCAACAGGCCCATCACGGCGAGGGAGGTGATGGACTTGCCGCAGCCGGATTCGCCCACCAGGCCCATGGTCTCGCCCTCACGGACACTAAAGGAGACGTTGTCCACGATGGCGGTGTCACCAAACCTGCCGGGGAACCGGATGGAAAGGTTATTCACTTCCAGGACTGTCCTTGCGTCTGCGGGGACCTGCGGCAAACGGTCCGTCCGGGTGGCTTCTACGGCTGCCAACAGTTCTAGCTCGCGGTCGAGCAGGAGGTGCGGGTTGGCCGCGGCCACCTTCACGTCCGTGAGTAGCGCGGACCTGTTGTAGTTCTCCTCGTCGAAGATTCCCCCGGAAGCGGTACGGACGCCGTCGAGCTCGTGCTCTTCGATGACCGATGGTTGGGCAACAGAGGTTGCAACTTCGGTGTCCACGGCTGCGCCGGCAACGGCAGCTGCCGATCCGTCGTCGTCTTTCACCACGGGGGCCTTGCGCAGTTTGGGGTTGACCATGGCGTCGGTGAGGCCTTCGGCGAGGATGTTCAGCGCCAGCACGGTGAGCAGGATGGTGAGGCCGGCGAAGGTGGTGGCCCACCAGCCGCCGGACAGGACCAGGTTACGGCCGTAGGAGATGATGTTGCCCCAGGAAGGTGCGGGGTCCTGGACGCCGGCGCCCAGGAAGGACAGTGACGCTTCCAGGATGATGGCGTCGGCAACCATGACGGTGGCGAAGACCAGGACCGGGGCCGCGGTGTTGCGGACGATGTGCTTGGTCAGGATGTAGAAGCGGCCGGCGCCGATGACGCGCTCTGCCCGGACGTAGTCTTCGCCGTACTGGGCCAGGACATTGGCGCGGACAACCCGGGCGAGTTGCGGGGTGTAGATGATGGCGATCGCAATGATGATGGTGGGCACCGAGTTTCCGAAGGCCGCCAGCAGGACGGCCGCCAGGGCGATCCCGGGGAAGGCCATCAGGATATCCATGACCCGCATAATGAGTTCGTTGACGGCTTTGCTCGATGTCGCAGAGAGCGAGCCCAGGAATGCGCCCACCAATACGGCCAGCCCGACTGCGCCGAGGCCGATCAGGAGGGAGGACTGCGATCCGTAGAGCAGGCGGGAGAAGATATCCCGGCCCAGCCTGTCGGTGCCGAAGAAGTGCTCGGCCCCCGGAGGCGTGGCCGGAATAAACGTTTCTAGCGGGTCGTGTGGTGCCAGGACCGGAGCGAAGATGGCGGCAGTGGCGATCACCACGAGGAAGGCGAGGGCCAGGCGGGAACTCCAGGGCAGGGCCTTGAAGCGGAGTCCCGGGGCGCTCAGACGTTCAGCGAGTTTGCTGCGCATGGTCACACGGTCCTGATTCGGGGGTTGATGAGCAGGTAGAGAAGGTCCACAGCGATATTCACCAGGACAAAGGTCACGGAGATGGTGAGGACCACGCCCTGCACCAGGTTGACGTCCAGGTTGGTGATGCCGTTGAGGATCAACTGGCCCATTCCGGGCAGGGCAAAGATCATTTCAATCACGACGGCGCCGCCGAGCAGGTAGCCGATCCGCAGCCCCAGCACGGTCACCGGGGTGACCAGGGCGTTGCGGAGCACGTTTTTGGAGACCACTTCGCGGTAGGGGACGCCGTTGCCGATGGCAGTCCGGACGTAGTCCCGGTCCAGCTCCTCCACCATGGAGGTGCGGACCACCCGGATGAGGGAGGCTGAGACCGGGATGCCGAGGGCAAGGGCGGGCAGCGCCATCGAGTTGAGCCAGCCGCCGAAGCCCGACTCGGGAGTGGCGATACCGCCAGAGGGGAACAGCGGATTAGACCCCAGGGCGAACCACTGGATCAGCAGGATGCCCAGCCAGAACGACGGCGTCGCCACCGCGGCGATGGAGAATACACGGACCAGCTGGTCCTGCCACTTGTCCCGGTACAGGGCGCCCATGATGCCAAAGACCAGGGAGACCACCACGGCGATGATCACGCCCAGGAACGTCAGCTGCAGGGTGAGCGGAAAAGCCGAGCCGATCATGCTGGCCACGGACTTGGCCGGGGGAGTGGTGACACCCAGGTCGAACTGCAGGAGCCTACCAAGGAAGCGGACGTACTGGAGCAGGATCGGATCGTTCAGGCCGTTGGCCTGGCGGTACTGCTCTTTTGCTTCCTCGCTTGCCCCTTCGCCCAGGGCGCTGCTTGCCTGGTCGCCGGGGGCGGCCTGCAGGACGAGGAACACGAGCAGTGTGATGCCCAGGATCATCAGCGGCAAGGCAGCGAGCCGTCGGCCCAGCAGGCGCAATATCGTGGTCAATGTATTCTCCGGTTGCTAGGGCTAGGAGGTGCGGCCCACACCAACGAAGGAAACTCCGGTGGTGGGCAGGGGCTTGAAGCCGCTGAGCTTTTCGGAATCCCAGGCGCTGGGAAGCTGGCGGTGGAACAGCGGGTACAGCGGGACCTCGTCGGAGACCAGGTCCACGATTTCGCCGGTGAGCTTCTTGGCGTCGTCCTTCGAGGCCTGGCCGGCCTTGGACATCAGGTCCACGAGCTGGGCACGTTCGGGTGTTTCGCCCCAGAAGGCACGGTTCTTCATCCAGGTGTCGCCGGCGTAGAACCAGCTCAGCAGCAGGTCTGCGTCGTTGCCGAACACCGACGGGTCACCGGGTGCTGCGACCACGGTGTAGTCACCCTTGGCTACGCGGTCTGTGTACAGGGCACCGGACTGGAGATTCTTCAGGGTCACTTTCACGCCCGGGATTTTGTTCCAGGATTCAAGCATCAGCGGTGCCACGTCCTTGACCCAGGCCGTGTCCGTGGTGAGCAGTTCGAACTCCAGGCTGGTGACGCCGGCTTCCTTGAGCAGTTCCTCGGCCTTCTTCGCATCGTAGCCGTAGACGTTCTTGGCCTTGACGTAATCCGGGTGGCCCTCCTGGAAGTAGGAGCTGGCCGGTTTGGCGTTGCCGAAGAGGGCCTTCTTGATGATGGAGTCCTTGTCCAGGCCGTAATGCAGGGCCTGGCGGACCAGCTTGTTGTTAAAGGGTGCTGCGTTGCAGTTGAACATCATGAAGAGCAGCCCGAAGGACTGTACGGATTCAACGGTGGCCTTGGACTTCAGGCCCTCCATGTCGAGATAGGGGACATCCTCGATGGCCTGGACGCGGCCGGACTGCATGGCGGTGACGCGGGCCGCGGCATCGGAGAGCAGCAGCCACGTCATGCCCTTGGCCAGGGCAGGCATCGGGCCGGTGTAGGCGTCGTTGGCCTCGAAGATGATCTTGTCATCCTTGACGGCGGAGATGAGCTTGTAGGGGCCGGTGCCGACAGGCTTTGCGTCGAAGGACTTCAGCTGTTCAGAGCCGGCCGGGAAGTTGGTCAGGGCCTTGGGAACGACCTTGACCACGGAGATGCGGGGTCCGAAACCGGGGAACGCGTACTTGAGGCTGAACTCGACGGTCTTGGCATCCAGCGCCTTGACGTCCTGGATGAACGGGATGAACTGCGAGAACAGCGACTTATTGGCCGGGTCCATCACCCGGGTGAAGGAGAAGACAACGTCCTCGGCGGTCACCGGGGTGCCGTCGTGGAAGACGGCGCCGTCGCGGATGGCCACCTGGTAGGTGGTGTCATTGACCATCTTCGGGTCCGCGGCGGCCAAGGCGTTGTACGGCTCACGGGTAGCCGGGTGAAGCTCGATCAGGCCCTCGAAGATATGCAGGTTCGCCGCCATGGGAGTGGCGCCGGAGGAGGAGATCGGGTCGAAGCCGGTGGAAAGGGCATAGGAGATGCCGGCCTCGATAGTGAGGTCCTTGTTGATCGGCGAGGTGTTCGTCGTAGCGCCGGAAGTCGTGGTGGCCGGGCCGCCGCAGGCAGCAAGGGTGGTGGTGAATGCTGCGGCGACACCCATGGCGCCAGTCAGTTTGAGGAAGTTCCGGCGGCTGGCATCTTTGACCAGCGGCAGGTTCTTGGAGGAGATGTTCATAAAAGCCTCGCCATTCCAGAAGGTTTATCGGATGTAGGACATCCGAGCTCGTGGTAAAACTGTAAGTCCCATCACAGCCGGGGGTCAAGTGCCGGTTCTTCGCCAAGGGGCGCTGAGGAAGCGCCAGCTTGGTGCCACGGTTCCATCCCCCGGTATGTGCCTTCGCCAGCCGTCGTCAAAGGAGTTCGACATGTCCCTGATTGTGGGTGCGTATCCCGCCGTGCCGGAAGCGCCGCAGCAGCAGGAGTTTTACCAAGGGCTCGGACGTGTTCGGTCCATCCGGGGGCTGGAGCTCCCTTACAGACAGACCGGCGGCAGTCCCTGGCCAGTCGGGGCGCCGGGCAACTGGTCCGCGGTGGTGACCGCCATTCCCGGCACCATGCAACGCCTGGGCCAGGACAAGACCTTCGGCCTGGCCTCCACCGACAGCCACGGCCGGTTGCAGGCGCTGGAGTTTGTGTCGGGACTGCGGGATTATGTCCTTCAACTAGCGGGGGAAGGGCACCCTGTGGAGGCAGTGGAAGTGCACTCCGCCCCTCCACGGTCATCCTCCGCCAAGGCCCTCGAGGAGTCCTTCAAGGAACTGCTCGGCTGGGATTGGGGCAATACTCGTCTGCTGATCGAGCATTGCGATGCCCCCCGTCCCGGAAGCAAGCCGGAAAAGGGGTTCCTGACCTTCAACGAGGAAGTGGATGTCATCGCCTCCCTCCGGGAGCAGGGGTGGGACCATACGGGAATCGTCGTGAACTGGGCCCGGTCCGTCATTGAAACGGAGAACCCTGGCACTGCCGTGGAACACCTGTCCCAGGCCCGGGAAGCCGGCACCCTGGCCGGACTGATGTTCTCCGGCTGCTCACCCATCGAAACCGAATTTGGTTACCCCTGGGTTGACGCCCATCTTCCCGCCGTCGAGGTGCCCGGCGCCCCGCCGAGCTCGCTGCTGAACGCCGGCGAAATCCAGCGCTGCCTCCACGCGGCCGGCCCGGTTTCCCTGACCGGCTTTAAGATTGGGCTTCCCAAGCACGGGCTGTCTGCCGAGGAGCGTGTCGCCCGGCTGCAGCAGATGTGCGACCTGATCGAATAAGCACCGGCGGCCGGCGCTGCCGGAGCTCTGTCACCGCAGCCTCTGCCCGCCCGGTTTGGCCATCCCTCGTCCAGTTATGTTGAGGACGTATCCTCGACGCTGACCTCTCCGGTGGCGACGTCGAAGCGGAAGGCCCGGGACCATTGGTGACGGGATCGGTTCTGCAGTGCCTCGACCGTGTAGATGACGTCGAATGTCGGTTGCTCTGCGTCCTCTTCGGTGACTGTGTAGGCAGGGGTGAAGTAAAGTGTCTGCTCACCCGGGGAAAGGTCGGTTGCGGGGAAAGCGTCGGAGCCCGGGCCGGTCAACCGCACCCCGTAAGCGCCCTCGGTCCCGTCGTTCCTTGCCCGCCCGGTGAAGGCGATGATGTCCCCGGCTTTGTACCCTGGTACGACAGGACCGTAGTTCAGGTCCTGCGCCTCGCGGGTGCCAAGGACCTGGACCTGGTCCGGTGAATAGCCCTGACCGATCTCCTTCCAGGTCCCGGCGCCCCAGCCGCTCCCGTCCGTAGCCAAAACATGGGATTCCCCGGCGTCCTGCCACACTTCGGGCAGGCCCGGCGTGATGGAGCGCAACTCCATGTCAAAGGAAAGGCCCGGGCCGGCCGGAGGCGCTCCATCACCCGCTGCCGCCGGTGTCCGCGCGGCAAGCTGATCGGTCAACTGACCCGGAGGGACGGAGACAAAAACGATCTCCCGGTAGCCCTGGCGCTCGTACAGCACGCCGATATTGCCGTCGGGCAGGCGCGTCGCCGTCGAATACGCGGAACTCCCCGCACACAGGACAAGCTTCGCCGGCCATGTCGCCCCATTGTCGGGAGAGAGGCTCAATACGGTGTTCCGGCGCAGGTTGGTGTCGTGGTTGTTGGTCGCCAGCAGCCACTGGTCCGTTGCTACAGAGGCCAGGTTGAGCCCGGGCTGTCCGTCGAAGCGGGCAAGGGAGCCGTTGTCGCTCGGGTCCGGCAGGTCCCCGACGGGAACCAAGGAGCTCCAGCTGTGGCCGCCGGCGTTCGAGAACGCGGCAAGCCGGCGTGGAGTGGCGCGGCTGTGCAGGAGGAGTCGACCGTCAGCCAGCGCGGCCACCTTGTTCTCATTGGGGCCAGTGCCTCCGGGCGCCGCATCAATAAGTTCTCCCAGGGTCCAGTTGTCTCCGTGGTCGTCGCTGTAGGCCGAGGCCGCCATGATCCTGTCGCCGCGGAGAACAACGAACTGCTGGACGAGACGGCCCCGGTACGGTCCGGTGTGGATCTGAATGCCGTGCCCCGCGGACGCGAAAATGCCGGTAACCTCCCGGGCGGAACTGCTGCCCTTCAACTGGTCCGTGATACGCCGGTGCTGCCAGGTCACACCGTCGTCGTCGGAAAAGCTGAGATCGCAGTGCTGAAGTAACTCATCGTCCGGGTCCAGCCCGGTAGTGGATTCAAAAAAGCCGGCCCGTGTGCCCGCGGCGTGGAAGAGGAAGATCCGACCCGTTTCGGCATCCACCAACAGGCTTGGATCCCCATACCCATCTAAACCCGACCCGGTACGCACCACCTGCTGGGGACCCCAGGACTTCCCGTTGTCCACGCTCCGGCGGACCAGCAGATCGATGGGGCTGGGCAGATCATCAAGGTTTGGCCGCCCGTCGTATGCCGCCAGCAGCGTCCCTTGAACGGTGACCGCCAAGGCGGGAATGCGGTACTGCCGGTAGCCGCCGTACCCCCGAACGGCCAGGACCTGCTGGATGGACGGGTGGGCGGGCACAAGCGAACCCGGTACATAGGATGTCACATCTTTAGTGTAGCCAGCTATGGCTTTGTGACAACGGACACCCTATGGTTTGTAGGACGTCGTATGTAGAAGGAGCAACGGGAATGCTCCATGACCTGCGCCGACGTCTCCATGTAGGGCCGCGCAGCGGCGTCCAGAAAGGGCAATGGATTTGCGAGATATGACAAGATGCAAGCGACAACGGTCGATGGGCCGGGCAGCGGGAGCCGGTGTGCTGGCGCTGGCTCTGCTGGCCGGAAGCGGGATTGCCGCCCAGGCGGCCCCCATCCCGTCCAACAGTCCAACCGCCTCTCCCGGATCTTTCCAGGAAGTAAACCTGGCAGCGGATAGGACAGCGGACAACTTCTTTTACCGCATCCCAGCCCTGACGTACCTGGGCAACGGGGTGGTCTTGGCCGCGTGGGACGGCAGGCCCGGCAGCGCCGCCGACGCCCCTAACCCCAACTCCATTGTCCAGCGGCGCAGCACCGACGGCGGCCAGACCTGGGGCCCGGTGCAGGTTATCGCTGCCGGGCACGTGGCTGATGCGGCCGGCCCGAAGTACGGCTACAGCGACCCGTCCTACATTCACGACGCCGAGACCGGCAAGGTCTTCGCCGTCTTCGTCTACTCCAAGGACCAGGGTTTCGGCGGAAGCCAGTTCGGCAACAACGATGCCGACCGTAACGTTATTTCGTCCGCCGTCATTGAATCCACGGACGGTGGCCTCACCTGGAGCCAACCCCGGCTCATCACTGACGTCACCAAGCCCGGCACCAGCAAAACCAACCCGGTGGCCGGTGATGTCCGCTCCAACTTCGCCTCCTCAGGTGAAGGCATCCAGCTCAAATACGGCCCACACAAGGGCCGGCTGATTCAGCAGTACGCAGGGGACATCCGCCAGGCGGACGGCACCAACAGGATCCAGGCCTACAGCGTCTACTCCGATGACCATGGTGCAACGTGGCACAAGGGCGCCAACGTGGGCGACCGGATGGACGAAAACAAAACCGTGGAACTCTCCGACGGGCGGGTGCTGCTGAACTCGCGGGACAACGCCAACCAGGGCTACCGAAAGATCGCGTACTCCACCGACGGCGGTGCCACCTATGGCCCGGTTACCCGGGACATCGAGCTGCCGGACCCGGCCAACAACGGCGCCATTGCCCGGATGTACCCGTCCGCCGCCCAAGGATCCGCCGAAGCGAAGAAGCTCATCTTCACCAACTCGAACTCAAAGACAGCCCGGGAAAACGTCTCTGCCCGGATTTCCTGTGACGACGGCGCCACCTGGCCCGGTGTGCGGACCATCCGCCCCGGCTTTTCCGCCTACTCCACAGTGACCCGGCTGGAAGACGGCAAATTCGGCGTCCTGTATGAGGCCAACTACACCGACAACATGCAGTTCGCGGCGTTCGACGACGCCTGGCTCAACTACGCCTGCGCCCCGCTGTCCGTACCCGCCGTCACCACCTCACCTGGCGCCACCCAACAAGTGCCCGTGACAGTAACCAACCAGGAAGCCGGGACGCTGTCCGGCGCCACCGCAACCGTCTACACGCCAACGGGCTGGTCCGCCACCACGGTGCCGGTGCCCGACGTCGCACCCGGCGCCTCGGTCACCGTAAACGTGGCCCTCACCGCACCGGCCAACGCCAGCGGCCCGCAAGACCTTAACGCCGCCTTCACCACGGGGGACCGCCGCGTATCCCAGTACACCTTCACCGCTACGGTGCCGGTCGCGCCCCAGGTGGGCTTGAACATCACGGGATCCGCACCTGCGCGCGACGTCGCAGCCAACCCCTACAAAGCCGGCGACGTGCTGACCTACACGTTCAACGTCAGAAGCACCGCGAACGTCATCGCGAACTCGGTACCGGTCTCCGGCTCCTTTGACGCCGGCTTCCTGCCCCCGACCGCCCCGAACTGCCGGTACAACAATCTGGCTGCCGGTGCCAGCTACACGTGCACCACCGCCAAGCACACCATCACGGGAGAAGACATGACCCGGGGCTACTTCCTCCCCGAAGCCGTGTTCTCCGTGACAGCCAGCGCGACGCCCACGCTCACCAAAGCAGTGGCGTTCACCGGCCCTGCCGTGGCGCTGCGGGACGGGTTGCTCTCCGCAGACATCAAGGGCAGCCGCAATGACAGCGGCCGGGACCTGGCCGTCCAGCCGTACGTTGCGGGCGAGGCGTTCCCCTACAAGTTCGATGTCACCAACACCAGCCCGTTAACAGAAAAGGTCGTTCCCACGGCCGGGAACTTCAGCCCGTTCGTCCCCGATGGGCCCGGTAACTGCCGCTACAGCGCCCTGCCGGCCGGACAGGCCTACACCTGCGCCACGCCCCGCCACACCGTCACTGCCGACGAAGCCGAGCAGGGCTTCTTCGTCCCCAACACCACTTGGGAAGTCAGCGCCACCGGCCAAACCACCCGCACGTACGCGGTGGACGGCGGCGAAGTGGACCTGAAGGTCCGCGACGCAAAACTTGAAGGCACCGTTGCCGCCGAATGGAAAGACACCGACGGCGACAAGTACGCCTCCGCAGGGGACACCGTCACGTACACCTACACCCTCGGTAACGCCGGCAACGTCCTGCTGACCGGTATCAGCGCCCCGGCGGCCGGCATCAGCCAAGAGCGCCTAACTGCTGGCGACAGCATCACGGCCACCCGCGACCACGTCCTGACAGCTGCGGACATCGCCGCGGGCAGGCTTGGCACCGTGACGTTTCAGGCCACCGGAACCAACGGATCCAGGGAAGCCACAACTACCGTGACCGGCGGCGGGACAGATCTGAACGTCCAGCCCGCACAGCCTGAAACAGATCCCGCCCTGACCATTCAGGAACTCGACGGGCAAACCGTACCATCCGACTTGGGAACCAGCGACAAGTACCGCAACGGACAAAAAGTCGTTTTGCACGGCCTCAAGTACGGGCAGTGGTACTACATCTACCTCAACAAGCACAGCTACCGCATCGGCTGGATCTTCCCTACCACCGATGACACCGTCGAATTCATCCTTCCGACAGATGTCCAGAACGGCCGCGACGACGTGGTGGTCCTGAACAAGGACGGCATACAGGTCTCCTTCGACCGCCTCCACGTCACACCGAAAGGATGACCAAGCAGCGCCCTTAAGGCTCCAGCACCACTAAGAGTTACAACAGAGACAGGAACAGCCGGAGGTCCCGCCGGCTGTTCCTCTCTGTGAGCGGCGAGGAGGTTTCCTTGCTCCAAAAGCTACTCCCCAGCCCAATGTCGTAACACCGATAACCAGCCATATGTTGGGCCAAGGAAAGCCGCTGGACTTCCCGGGACCGCGGTGCCACTATGGCCGCAGAGGCGGTCGCCGCTCGGCGAAATGGCCTAGCCGGATATTGGAGGGACAATGTCAGGGGCAGTCGAACTGATCCTGAAGCAGTACCATCGCGCCCTTGACGCCGTGGTCTCCGGTAACTCCGCACCAATGAAAGAGCTGATTTCCAGGCGGGATGACGTCACGCTAGCCAATCCGCTCGGCCCGCCTGTTAGGGGCTGGGAAAACGTCGAGAAAACGATGGACCATGCGATTTCCCATTTCCGCGAGGGCGAGCCAACCCGGTTCGAGCGGATCTCAGAGTTTGTCGGAACCGAACTCGCCTACGTCGTTGAACTTGAACGGACGCGGGTGAAGATCGTTGGGTCCGACGAGCTGGTACCGATAGCCCTCAGGGTGACAACGATTTTCCACCTGGAAGACGGAGCTTGGAAGGTTCTCCACCGCCATGCCGATCCTATAACTGCTCCCAGATCGATCGAATCCATCGTCTCCAGTAACAAGAAGGAAATTGGGCCCTTAGATCCCTCTGGCTGAACAACTTCAGATCCTTTCGGAAGACGCTCACGCGGCCATTTTCGATTGCCGATAACGGATATTCAGTAAACTACGGCAAGAGGGGAGGCTCGGCGGGGGAGAGTGTTCCCGGCTGGCCTGGATTCGCGCAGGTACTGGTAGACCGTCTCCCTGCTAATCCCGTAATCGCGGGCAATGACGTTTTAAAATGCCGCTGCTGGCCCGCTGGACTAGCTCGTCTGCCCGTTCCGGCGTCAGGGTTCCGCCCCTGATACGCGCCGCGCTGCTTGGTTGGGGCAGTTCCATCCGTTGGCGTTCCCTGATGAGGGAGCGTTCGAATTCGGCAAAGGCGGCCATTACGGAGAGCATAAGGTTGGCCATGGGCGAGTTTGCACCGGTGACCCCAAGGTTCTGGTGCTTCGGCCTTGCCTGGAATTTGCCTTGAAGACCTCGCCGCCCGGGCGCTTAGGCCAACCTCCGACGGTTTATTGGGCAGCAGTCCTCTGAAGTGTCCTGGCAGAGGGAGTCAGGTCAGGCAGTGGCACTCATGAGCCACTCGGTGGCTTCTGTTCGTGACGTGAAAAAGCGTTTGGTACGCGATGTCTTGTTCACGGCCAAAACGAAGTTGGCGATGACTTTATCTACGGGTGAAGCGCCTAGTAGCGCAACGTGTGATGCCTGGCAGGGCCGGGCAAAGGCAGCACGTGCCCCGCGACTCACCCGGGACGTGGTGGCCATGTCTACCAGCAGTGGACGTTTAGCTTGTCCGCACAGCTCATTGACCACATGTATGGCTGCCTCAGCATCGCTGGTTCCGATGGCGGCGTTGCGCGCCCATGTCAGCTGAAGAATCCCGTGTTCGTCCAAGAACACTTCACTTTTACCCGACCCAACAGACGCCGTCACCTGTATCTCCCATGCTTTCTCTAAATCCGTTCACCAAATGTAAACCGAATGGATAAGAAACGGGTTTCACTGAATGTCCCGATCGCCGAGCTTTGCCTAACGCAGGTTGCCGTGGGCACTGCCAAGATGCCCTCAACCACAAGGGATGCTCAAGATTCACGCAATTACTCCGGCGATTGGATTATTCACTTCCATCGCCGGTCAATGCTTCTTACTCTGGTGAGACAAGCTCGTCGAGGGGGACTTCTTGGTAAAAGCTGACGCACTTTTGGTTGATAAAGAACATGCGGCCTTGCAGCAGATGGTCCTTCCGGCACCGGCGGAAACAGGGTACGGGGCAACTGACTGGACCGGCGATGCCCTGCTGACTCTTCCACATTCCGTTCACTTCGTAAGCGCGGACTGGCCTTGATCATGTTGACCGGGACCGAATACGCAGTCGCGGCTGCGGGGCCCTGTAATGGAACGAGTGATTCTTTTTTGATCCGCTGGAGTTCAGGGACCTCGGTTCGGCTTCACCGGCCACAGGCGGGGTGTCCCTTCCCGCTTTTCCAAGCAATCCCCCTACAGCATCTCCAGCTGCGCTTCGTCGTCGTGAACGTGAAGTACGCCAGCTCATCGCCGACCTTGCCGTTCTCAGAGTCGAGCGCCGGCAGCAGCTTTCCTCGAGCGGAGCGTGGGGGAGCATGGCCTTCGCCCAGGCGTGCGGTGAGGTTGACTAGGCTGATCCACGGCGGTCACGTCGTGGTTTCGTCGGGGGAATGTTTGTGGGAGATTTGCTGATGTCAGGTGAATACCTCGGGTCCCGGCTGACCGTTGGGATAGCCGGATCGTTCGGGACACTGTGGTACGCGTTCCTTGCCTTGGCCACTTCATCCCGAACGTCTGGGAGTGACATGGCCGGGCAGTCAGCGCCTAATTCTCTTACAGAGGATATGTTGAGGCGTGGGTTCAGGCGGGCGTGCAACAGCGACTATTCGGACATCGCCTTGAAGGCTCAACCAGCCGATGGCAGCGTGCTGTGCCGTGCCTCTGCTGACGGCCGTGTTTCAGTGTGGTTCGATGACAATCTGGCGTGGTCCGAGCGTTTCGACTCAAAGGACGAGGAAACTGTCCGCTGGTTAGAGGCGGCGCGGACCAGGGAAATCACTCTCATTAGCGGGAACTATCTCCTGATATCGGGGGCCGACGTCGATCCGACAGCCGCTGCCGATAAACGAACCTTGGTAATGGCCAAGATCCCCACTGTTTGGACCTAGGAAGGTACCGAGCGGCACGTTCTGCACCCGACATGTACAGCGGCTGCCAGGAAAGTTCTCCACGTGCTTCGTACTGGACGGTGCCGGCTAACCGGCGGCGGGTTTGGTCTCGATGTAGTTGATGACCAGGAACTCTCCCGCCGGGACCAGTTCCACGTACCAGCGGGTCGGCTTGTCCAGGTCTTCCCAATTGCCCTGGCCGGCCACTACGGGGCGGTAGACGGCATCGAACTTCACGAACGTTCCGCTGTCTGTGGCGCTCGAATCGATCTCCTGCAACAGTTCGAACTTCCCCCGCCCGCTGCCCTCCGGCTCGGCAGAGCGGACCAATGTCAGGTTCTGCTGGTTCATCACCTTTACAGAGGTGAAGTATTGCTGCCAGGCCACGTCGCTGTGCGTGGTGAACAGGGTGGCCGAGTAGGCCTCCGCGTTCCTTGCGGCGAGCCGCTCAACACAGCTCTCAGGAACGGCCGTGCCTGGACTCCAGGCGGCGATCAACTCGGAACCGGCGTTGAACCAGCCGCTGTAAGCGTTCAGGACACTGCCGATCGTCTCGCGCGGGGTACCCAGGGGGATCCGGACCGGCGTTAGGTCGTTCTGGCCAACGAAGGGGCACTCCGGCGGAAGCACCGACACAGGCGTCGCCGGAGCTATATCCGGCAGAGGCGGCGGAGACGGGAACAGGCTGCAGCCGCTGATGCCGGACAGCAGCACAAGTGCGGCAGCCGCCGTCGTGATTTTTCTGCCGAGCCCACGCCTGACTGGAACTTTCATTACTTCTCCCCCAATTACGCCACCCTCATCCGGACGACGCTGACCATCCTACCGGGCGGTAGATAGGCTAACAGGGCGTATCGGGGTTGATCCCGTAAAGTGCTGCGGCGCCGCTTGCCGGCTGAGGCGTCGGCATTGGCGCCGACAAAGAGCAAGCCGTAGCACCCGTCCAGGTTCTCGGAGATCGCCTCGCCGAAGAGCCGCATTCGACGGCCTGGCAGACAGCGCGGGGCCACTTGCGGCCGCCGATCGGCCAGCCTCACCTGGCACGCGAAACTCGAAGCAACGATCGGCGTGGCGTCAGAATAGGGCCCTCTGGTTGCACGCACGCGGACCAGGGAAATCGCTTGCATTAGCGGCGGCTATCTCCTGATATCAGGGACTGACGTCGATCTGACCGCCGCTGACCATATGGACCTTAGTGAAGGCAAAGATCCCTGCTGTTTAGACCTAAAAGTCCTCTGGCGGTCCGTCGATTACATCCGGTCCGCCTTGACCGACTGAGCCAAGCAGAATTTCGAGGCTTCAGCTGTGTGCTTCTTGCGTTGATCTTGCGTGCCGCTTTACGGTCCGTTGAGCCTCAGGGGAATGCGGTGGTCTTGATTGAAGCTTGTCGTTTTGTTGCCGCTTCTCTGCTGGTCATTTGAGTTCCCGTTGAAACACTCAAAGTCAATAGGACTTAGTGAATTTGCGGGGGCATTATGGAGAGAATTGCTGCGCTGCAGCATACTAGCCGGTGGCGCCAATACGGCACCGTTGTCGGGTTTGAACAGTGATCACGGTCATAATTCCGGCTCACAATGAGGCTGTGGGGATTGGCGATACTTTAAGTTCTCTCCGGTCCCAGACAATTACTCCTGACCGTGTGATTGTGGTTGCCGATAATTGCACCGATGCTACGGAAACGATCGCCCTGGCAGCGGGCGCCGAGGTGGTTCGAACAGTGGGTAACACCGATAAAAAGGCGGGAGCCCTTAACTTTGTGTTGGCGGACGTGCTGTCTGAGGCGGCTCCGGAGGACATGTTCCTGGTTCAAGACGCCGACTCTCAGCTTTCACGGGACTTTCTTGAGCGTTCGGCTGCCCATCTGAAGGCGGACTCGCGGCTGGGAGCCGTCGGTGGTGTTTTTCGTGGCGGCCGTGGCGGTGGTTTTGTAGGCCACTTGCAGCGCAATGAGTATGCGCGTTATGCGAGGGACGTGCGGCGGCTGCACGGAAAGTGTCTTGTTGTCACCGGAACTGCCGCGCTGTTCCGGGCGCGGACACTGCGGGATATCGTGACGGCACGACTGGATGGAACCCTGCCGCCGGGCAATGGCCGCGGTGGAGTCTACGACACCTCTGTCCTGACCGAGGATAACGAGCTCTCGTTCGCCTTGTTGACGCTGAAGTACAGGATCAAGTCGCCAGCGGACTGCACACTTGTCACCGAGGTCATGCCGACATGGCGGGAATTGTGGGCCCAGCGGCTGCGGTGGAAGCGCGGCGCCGTGGAGAACTGCGTTCAATACGGCTGGACAGCGGTCACCAGACCTTATTGGGGCCGGCAGGCGCTGACGGTTGTGGGCGTTGTGGTGACTCTGGCTTATCTGAGCACGATGGCGGTTGCACTGGCCACGGGGCAAGGGCTGCAGATTCAGCCCTTCTGGCTTGCCGTGACCGGTGTCTTCGTGATCGAACGGGTGGTGACCGTGCGGCACCGAGGATGGAAGTACATGCTCGCCGCCGCAACCATGTACGAGCTGGTGATCGACCTGTTCCTGCAGGTGGTCCACGCGAAGGCGTACGCAGATGCAGTCTTCAATAGAAAGAAAGCCTGGTAGAAAACCGATGTACAACAACCCTGCAATTCCAGCGGCAGCCGGGGCCGGCTCCGGCACCCTTGCAATGACCGGCGCCGGTGATCTGTTTTGGTTCGCCCTCGCCGCGTTTGCGCTCCTGGCGCTTGGCCTTGCCGTCAAGCGGATCATTCCCGTGCGGGGCGCCAAGTCCTGACTACCGTCGCAGAAAAGAATGCCCGGTAACACAAGGAACGCAGGGCCGGTTCAGGCCCTGCGTTTCTGCTTTGCTGCCCCACTGACCGGCTGCCGTCACGTCACGACGGTGACCACATTTGAGCACCCAGCCGTGTCACAGATCTTGTAGGAGATAGTGCTTCCACCTTTTACAGTGTTGATGTAGCTGCCTGTGTTGGGAACGGATCGGCGCGTGCCGTTGACCCAGACCGTCACGTTGGTGCCCGTGGCGCCGGACCACTTGAGCGTAGTGGTGCTCATGGATTTGGCTTTGGTAGTAGTAGCGCTCAGTTTGATGAACGATGCAGGTACCGGGGTGGCTGTCCCGGCTGCAGGCACGAAGGAAAAGTCTCTGATAACCACACTTTCGGGCTTTACGTGGGCCGGATCACCGCCGCCTCCGCCGGTAACCCAAAGGTTGAAGTGGATCTGTTCCTTCGCGGGAACCGGAACGGTGGCACCTTCCAGAACAGTGCGCTTCAACAGCGTCCCGGCGAACCCTTCTCCGGAAAAAGTCTCGAACGTGAGCCGGCCGGGCTCCCAGACCATCCGGTGGGTGGAGATCGGGTTTGAGGTTACGTCGAAAACAATGGTGTTGTTGCCTTCCCCTGGGGCTTTGGTGGCGTCAAACCAATAACCGTGGGCCTGCGTGACTGGCCAGGACTCCCCGTAAGCGGCGCCGCCGCCCCACGCGGACGCCTCGCAAAGGTCAATTTCGTTGTACCCGGGCGCAGCCAAGGGGTCGTATGTGAAGAGGCAGCCCCAAACTACTTCCTTCTGCAGGGTAGTCAAGTCCTTTTCGATTGTGGTGCTGTAGGTCCCGTAGCCGAACCCCTGCCGGGTGGACTGGAATTCTGCCCCGGCCGGGGCCTCACCCGTTGGGTTGGTCAGGTTCATCGTGATGTGTCCGTTGGCATCGGGATTGCTGACGTTGGCGGCATCGAAAGCCTTGTTGTACATTGGCGCCCCGCCCCAGAAGCGTTTTTCCCAGTTGAACCCCTTCCAGCTGAAACTCCCGGCAGGGCCGGGATTGGGATCAAGAGGGGTGGTATCGGCTGCCTGGACCGCCGGCACACTGGCCAGCATGGCGACGGCGATCACTGCCGTGAGGACCAGTGGCTTTGCCCGGCGAAAGGGATGGAAGACAACAAAGCGGGAATAAGTCATGCAACGCCCCTTATCGTATTGCTCCCAGCGAGCAATCATGCGCCCCCATTGAGCACAGCTTGATCTTCGTCCACTGCCACTGCCTAAAGCAATAGGTCCAGGCAGAAATGTATTCACCCGAAAAAACCTCAGGATATGCTCAATATTTTTCCAAACCTCAAGGCCCGCTCAATGTGCACGAAAGGCGGCAATTTCTGCTCAACCCATTCGGTAGGCTCGATAATGCATTCCGCTGCGCCGAAGGAAAAGCCATCCGTCCGGCCAATGTCGCCGAATGAGATATGTACACATAAATAAAAGATGCGGGTGATGCATGGTGGAGCGCGGTATTGCCGTGGTGGTCGAGGACGACGACGATATCAGGTCGACCCTGACAGAGGTGCTGCAGCAGTCCGGGTTCGCTGTTTATTCAACATCTTCAGGCAGCGACGGAGTCGAAGCAGTCCGGGCCCACAAACCGGACATCATCACCATGGACGTTGGCCTGCCAGACTTTGACGGCATAGAAGCATCGCGGCGGATCCGAACGTTCACGGACGCCTACCTCATCATTGTCACGGGCCGCGTGGATGAGGCAGACGCCCTGATGGGCTTCGAGGCCGGGGCCGATGACTACCTCACCAAACCATTCCGACCCCGGGAGCTTCGAGCCCGGATTGCCGCCATGCTCCGTCGGCCACGGACCATGATCATCGCTCCCGCAGAACGGGCACCATCCCCAGGCCGCATCGTAGGGTCCGCACACCAACAACGTTCCTCCAGGCGAGCCCCAACCCCTGCCCCGATCCAACCCTCGGAAGCCGAACAGTACGTGGTGCCGGAGGCGGGCTCCTACGACTTCGTTCACAAAGATTTGACCCTTCACGAGGGTTCCCGTCTGGCAGCCATCAACGCTGTGCCAGTAGACCTTACCCGCACCCAGTTCGACCTGCTGCTGTTCCTGATGGAAAGCGGGCGGACGGTTCAAACCAAGGCGGACCTGGTGCGCCGGCTGCGCAACGAGCCCTTCAATACCGGTTCCCTGGTCAGCGCCGGTGAGGAGCGTGCTGTGGAAGTCCACATCGGCAACCTCCGCAAAAGGCTGGGCGACAGCTCCAACCACCCACGCTGGATCGAAACCGTACGCGGCGTGGGCTACCGGATGACACAGTAGCCGACCGACTATCCCCGGCAACCCCCGATACAGCCCTGGAGCCCCCTGCCGCCGAAAGGGTTTGCCCCGACAGTCATCAGCACCGGCAGAGAGGCCCGCAAATACGGCTTTATAAACGAGCTTTGGTGACACGGCAGCGGGCGGAAGGTTGGAGGTAATGCCAGCGCTCATCCCTATGGTGGCGAAGGCAGAGATGCGAGGACTTTTCTGCAGGCTGTATTCGGTGAACATGGCCAGCAGCCTGGTGCCTGAACGACTGCAGCAATGCCCAGCAGTGCCCCGGCCTGCCGCCTGCCATCGCAGCCCTATTGCCCGGGTAGGTCAGAAGCCTGGAGTCACTTGTCTGCGCGCCGGATCAGCGTGTAGACGGGAAGGGTCAAAATCCAGGCGATTGAAGCAGCCACTGCCAGCGTTCCTGTGTATGTCAGCGCGAAGGAAAGCGTTGCAGGATCAGACATTAAGAGCCGTCTCCGGAGATAGTTGGGGAAGCCATTCGTTGCCTCGCTCCGTGAAGGGAAGAAGCGCAGCGGCAGTGCATGCAGGTTGGCTGTGTTCCGACTGCAATTTCAGGTTTGATGCCAGCTCTACGCGTGCGGATATGATCGCGAGAGTATCGGAACGGGCCGGGGGATTCTTAATGACAGGTGCAGCAGGACGACTGGCTTTCAGCAACGACATCAGCCGTGACCTTGAACTGCTGGAGTACGGGCTCGACCCGTCCCTTGACTCACCATTGCTGCCCAACGCAGCCGTGATGGATGCGCTGCAGAACCTGGTCCGGTTGGCCACCCAGTTGTGCGGTGCACCGTTCGGTGTCGTGAACATCATCAGTGCAGGTCACCAGCACCAGATCGGGGCCTGGGGAGTGGACCCCGGGGTGTGCTCCCGTGAGGATTCCATGTGCGCCAAAGTTTTCCTGTCCCGGGAAAAGACGGTAGTTCCAGACGCCTCACGGGATCCCCGGTTTGCGGACAGCCCGTTTGTTACCGGTGAGATCGGCAGGGTCCGTTTCTACGCCGCGGTTCCCCTGGAAACGGAGTCCGGGTTTGTGCCGGGGACGTTGTGTGTCTTTTCCGAAGCTGCCCAGGAACTTAGCCCTGGGCAGGTGGACATGTTGGAGGTCCTCGCTAAACAGGTAGTGGAGCTTTTGGAGCTGCAGCACCGGACGGCCCAGCTCGACCGGGCATACCTTGAGCTGGAGGAAAGCAACGCCCGGCTCGCCGGGTTCGCCGGACGTGTCAGCCACGACCTGCGCACCCCGTTGACCACAATGCTGGGCTACCTGGAAATGCTGCAGGACGATCCCGAAATCCGCGCTGTCCCCGGTGCCGCAGACGATTTGGACAAGGTCGGCGCGTCCGGGCGCCGTATGCTCGCCATGCTCAGCGACGTCCTGAACTACTCCCGTGTTGGCGGCAAAATTCAGCCTGCCTACCTAAACGTCCAGACGGTGGCCAACGAAGTGATGCTGGACCTTGGCATATCCGACCAGAACATGGTGGACGTGCAGGATCTGACCGTATACGCCGACCGGGGGCAGCTGCGCACGTTGCTGCAGAACCTGCTGTCCAACGCGATGAACTACCGCAGCTCCCACCGGGAACTGCACATCCGTATCAGCGGAACCGCCAACTACCACGGGGCCACTATCTTCGTGGCGGACAACGGCAAGGGCATCGCCCCGGAAGACCGGGCGAAAGTCCTGGAACCCTTGGTGCGGCTCCAGCGCGAAGGCGACGGTGCAGGCACAGGCCTGGGCCTGGCCACATGCAGCACTATCGCGAAAGCCCACGGTGGCGAGCTCACCCTTTCAGAATCTCCGGGAGGCGGAACCACCGTCGCCGTCAGTTTCCCCGCTGGCTAAGCCGCCGAGCCTCCCGTCGTGGCGAGAACCAGACGGCGAGGTTCAAGAAACTTCCGCCGTCCGGTCACTTGTTACACGAACGGGCAAACTCGCCCCTGCTCCTGTGGCAGGAGCAGGGGCGAGTTACCAGGCTAGGAGATCCTGCGCTTGCGGAGCAGGAGGAGCCCGGCGCCCAGCAACAGCCGGGCGAACGGTTTTCTCTTGCTGGTCGGGTTGCGGTGCAGTTGCCGGCCGCAGGGGTGACAGCTACTGCGCCGGCACCAAGTCTGCCAAGATGCGCTCCATTGTTTCTTCAATGCCTGCCTCAGAAGTCAGGGTTATTCCTGCCTCGTTTGCTTCGAGCGGCTCGAGGGTTTCCAGTTGTGAGGCGAGAAGGGATGTAGGCATGAAATGGCCCGGTCGTTGGACCAGCCGTTTTTCCAACACTGTGGGGTCCGCGCTCAACAGGATGAACCTGGTGGAGGGAGCGGCTGCGCGAATAGCGTCACGGTAGGCGCGTTTGAGTGCTGAACAGGCAACCACGATCCCGTGGGGGTGTTCGGCCGCGAGTTCTGCGCCGACCAGGCGAAGCCAGGGCCATCTGTCTTCATCGGTGAGCGGTATGCCAGCTGTCATTTTTTCGACGTTCGGCAAGGGGTGCAGGTCGTCAGCGTCCATGAAGGTGGCTCCGAGCCGGGCTGCCAGGGCAGCGCCGACCGCAGTCTTGCCTGCACCACACACGCCCATGACGACAAGAGGGCTATGCACTACAGCGCTCCCTGCTGTGCTGTTCCTGCGGGGATCGGAACCATCCGGGTCACTACGACAGGCCTTTCCAGCAGGCCTTCGAGGGAGGCGTTCAGGCGTTTGACCGGTTCACCTTCGCCATGGGCGTCCAGCAGCGCAGCTGATTCCCATTTCTCAATCATGAGGATCTGGTTGTTGGGGGCTTCATGGATCGCGTAGAGCAGGCAGCCGGGTTCCTGGTGCACTTCGCTGATTGCGGGGGAGAGGGCGGCGACGACCTTGTCGAAGGCGCCTTCCTTAGGGCTAAAAGCTGCAGTGACGACGATGGTCATCGTGAGGTTCTCCTAGTGTTACGGGTGCCGTGAGGGCGTGAGAGGGTCCTGGGGGCCGCGGCGCGGACCGGCGGTAATAGCACGTCGGTCCGCGCGAACATCCGCAGGGTTTTACTTGGATTCAGCTGAGAGCGGCGAGGTTTCCAGGGGCCGGGCTTTCAGTGGCTCCGGCAGCCCAGAGGAATGAGCGCCGGTGGATCAGGGTGCCGGAACCGCTTCAAAGGCAAGGGCCTCGGTTTCGCGGCGCAGTTCGAGGGCCTGGGCGAGCGAGTCGTCCATGATGACGTCTTCCCAGCGGACGATCCCGCCCTTGGCTACGTCATTGCGCAGTTCCACGTGGTGGGCCAGTGCGACCGGCAGTGCACCGGTAGTGACGGAGTGCTTCGCGGAAACGAGTTGGCCCCACACGGTGTATCCGCCTTCGCCGTCGAGGAATTCACCGGCTTTGAGGTCCTTCTTGGCGGTGGCGACAACGTCGCCGAAGAACCCGATGGGTGAACCCGTGGGGATTCCGCGGAGGACGGCGTTGGCGATGGATACGTTCAGCTCAAGGCCGACGTAGTGGTACGGGCGGTACAGGGCGGCGTACTGGCCGGTGGGGTCCGGATGCCAGGGGTATTCATTGAAGCAGCCGGAGACGTAGGCGTTCGTTGCCTTCACGACGACGAAAACGCCTTCCTGGGTGTTGTGGGGGATCCAGGTGCCGTCGCGCTTGACACTGGACATGACGTCGACGGTCCCTTCGTGTGCGAGGGCTCCTCCGACGTCGGCGGGGCGGCAGATTGAGGCGATTTCCTCAACGTCTCCGGGCGTGAAGGTCAGCCCGGTGTCAGAGGGGACCAGTCCTGCCCCGTTGGCGACGGCGGCCATTTCGATGGCGGCCTTGGTGCCGTCGCGGAAGGAGGTGTGCATGTTGGGGTTCAGCTGCCCGGAGTCGGTGAGCTCCTTGGAGAATTCCCAGTTCTCCCACACGTTGTCGGGGTTCATCTCGTGGTAGTGCTCGAGAAATTTGGCGCCCTTGCCGGCGCAGACGACGTCGAATCCGCTGGTGCGGGCCCAGTCGACGAGTTCCATGATGAGGGCCGGCTGGTCGCCGTAGGCCATGGAGTAGACAACGCCGGCGGCTTCTGCCCGCTTGGCCAGGGCGGGCCCTGCCAAGGCATCGGCTTCAACCGTGACCATGATGATGTGCTTTTTGGTTTCGATGGCACGCAGTGCATGCTTCACACCAACGATGGGGTTGCCGGTGGCTTCGACGATGATGTCGATGTCGACGTCGAAAAGCTCGTCCGCGTTGGCCACGATCGCCGTGGAGCGGTCCCTCAGGGCGGTTGCTATGTCGGGGGCGATCTGCTCTTTGGGCCATCCAACGAGATCGAAAGCACCTTCAGCGCGCTTGACGTTGATGTCTGCGATGGCGACGACGTGGATGCCCGGGATGTTGTTTGCCTGGGCCAGGTACATGGTCCCGTAGCGTCCGGCGCCGATCAGGCCGACCCGGATGGGCTTTCCGTCGGCTTCGCGCTGGGTCAGGAGATGGTGCAGATTCATGGGTTGCCTTTCAAGGGAGACGGCGCTGTTCCGGAAGGTTTGCAGGCTGGTCTGGGATCAGCCGCAGCTTGTGGGGCTCTACTTTTCACCGTGCGGCTCTTCGCCATTGGTAGTGAGGCTGCAGACCAAGCGCAACCGAACTAAGGTAAAATAAGTGGAACCGGTACACTTTTATGTCACAGGGGCAGGCCCAAGGTCAAGCCCTAGGCTGAAAAAGGTTCCAGATGTCCAGGAAGTGCCAGACAAAGGAGTAGGCGTGCAAAAACAACCGACCATCCGCGATGTTGCCCAGGCGGCCGGGGTGTCCGTTGCAGTCGTCTCCCGGGTGCTGAACCCGGGGTCAGGTCCAGTCGCTGCAGCTACCCGCAGCAGGGTGAACGACGTCATGAAGAACCTGGGCTACCACCCCCGCACGGCAGCCAGGGAGCTCAAGTATGGCCCGCCTACTACGCTGGGGCTGCTGCTCGCCGATGTCTCCAACCCCTTTTTCGCCCGGCTCGCCGACCAGGTAGTGCAGGAAGCGCACGCCCGCGGAATCCAGGTGCTGCTGATGACCACGCAGGAGGATGACCAGCTGGAGTCAGAGCGTCTGGCGACACTGATCGAACGCAGGGTCAGCGGGATTATCGCGACCCCCACCGGCAACAACCTGGCAATCTGGAAGCAGCTCCAGGACCTGGGCACTGAGGTGGTTTTTGTCGACCGATCCATACCTTCGCTCCCCGAAGTAGACGTTGTCAGCATTGACAACTTTGAGTCCGCCCGGTCCGCAACGGCGCTGCTCGCCGCCCACGGGCACCGCCGCATCGGGATCATCTCCGGGCCGGCTGCCTCCACTACAGGAAGGGACCGGATCGCGGGCTACCGGCAAGCCCTGGAAGCAGCGGGCCTGGAGCAGGATGAGCTCCTCATCCGGCACGCCGCGTTCCGCGGTCCGGCGGGGGGAGACGCCGCGTCCGCGCTGCTCAATATCGAGGAGCCGCCCACCGCTTTGGTGGTGGCAAATACCGCCCAGGTAACCGAAGTTCTGCGGCGCCTCTCCCACGCCGGGATCGACATCCCTCGCACCCTGTCCGTCATCGTCTTCGACGATTCACCCTGGACCGAACTCATGACCCCGGCCCTCACAATCGTCAGGCAACCCATTGATTTGCTCGCCCGGCACTCAGTGCAGCTCGCTTTGTCCAACACACAGGGCAAGACGTCGGGAAAACCCAACGTCATACGCGTAGCCGCCGAACTGGTCGAACGGTCCAGCGTCGCCCGGCTGCAGTTCTCGAAGTAACAAGCTGCTATCCGCTTCTCAACGGTTTACAGCCCGCGCCCCCCTGTGGTAAAAAAGTGTACCGGTTCCACTGAAGCCGCAATCTTCCACCCTGTTCTGTAGGCCGCGTCTGCAACGCACTGGGCAATCGGGACGAGAAAGCAGCAAGAGCGGCCCTACTCGAAATATCCATAGCCCAGGACGCTTAACCACCGCCGTCAAAGCATCAGTACCCCTGTCCGTATAGGCCAGGAACCAGCACGTATTCAAAGGAGAATCAGATGCCAAAGCGCATCCTGGCCACCGTAGCTGTGGCCGTTGCACTCACCGTTACTACTGCCCTCACCGGTTGCGGCGGGGGCGGGGCCGGTGGCGCCGGCGCGGCCAGCACCACCGTCCGCCTCGGCCTCGGAGACCCCGCAACCTCTTCCATGGGCGTCAGCGCAAAGCACTTCGCCGACAAGGTCGCCGAGCTGAGCGACGGCAAGGTCAAGGTCGAGACGTTCCCCGACGGCACCCTCTTCGGCGGGGACCAGAACGCCGCCGTCAACCTGCTTGGAAACGGCACGCTGGACTCGACCATCATGTCCACCTCGGTGTACGCATCCTTCGAACCGAAGATGAATGCCATCAGCCTTCCCTACCTCTTCAAGGACACGGAGGAGGTCACCAAGTACCTCGAAGGAGAGCCGGGCAAGGAACTGCTGGGCTCACTGGACAAGCTGGGCATCAAGGGCGTGTCCATGCTGACCCGTACTCCGCGCCACACCACCAACTCGTTGCGTCCCATCACCCAGCCCGAGGACTTCAAGGACCTGAAGCTCCGCGTACCGCAGAATGACCTCTGGGTTAAGTTCTTTGGCTCACTGGGCGCCAACCCGACGCCGATGGACTTCAAAGAGGTTTACACTGCCCTGCAGCTTGGTACTATCGACGGCCAGGAAAACCCCCTGGAAGTTCCAGTCAACAACAAGTTCTTCGAAGTCCAGGACTACCTCTCCCTGACGAGCCACATCTCCGACGCCTTCGTCCTCGGGTTCAGCAAGAAGAAGTGGGACTCCTTCGATGAGGACACCCGGAAGGTCCTGCAGGAAGCTGCAGACGACACCGCTGACTTCAAGACGAAGTACGACACCGACGAAGCCGCCAAAACCCTCGAGAAGCTGAAGGGCGAAGGCGTGAAGATCAACGAGCTGACGCCCGAAGCCAGGGAAAAGTTCCAGGCGGCAGCGCAGAAGGTCTACCCCGAGCTTGAGGGCAAGGTCGGCAAGGAATTCGTCCAGTCAAGCCTTGAATTCCTCGGACGCTAAGGTGACGGGTCCAGTGGAGAAGACGAGCTCAGTGCATGATGATGGAACCCCAACCCGGGGGGCCGAGCACCAGGCGGCCGAACATAGCATCAAGGTGGTTCCGGTAAACGAAGTCTCGGAACCTCATGGTCTGATCTGGAAGGCCGTGGATGCTCTCCTCTTCGTCGGAATCACCGCGATGCTGCTCAGCCTTGCTGCCCAGATGGTCAGCCGGCAGATGGGAGCCTCGCTGCCATGGACCGAGGAAATGACCCGTTTCCTGTTCATGGACACCACCTTCCTGGGGATGGCAGCAGGCTTCCGGGCCGCCGTGCACCCGCGGGTGAACTTCGCGGTGGCGTGGGGACCAGCCTGGCTCAAACACGTCAGCATGCATCTCTACGCCATCTGCGGGACCGTGTTCTTCAGTGTCCTGCTCTACAAGACGGTGGAACTGATGCTGCAACAGTATGCCGCCGGAGAGTCCAGTCCCGCCCTGGGACTGAAGATGTTCCTGGTAACCCTGCCCCTTGTGATCAGTGCGGCACTCGCCATCGTCGCCCATATCACCACCGTCTACTTCTCCCCGTATATGCGTAAGAGGATCCTCGAAGGAGAGATGATCGCATGAGCCTGACCCTGCTGGGCATTTTCCTCCTCCTGCTGCTGCTGGGCGTTCCGCTCTCAGTCTCACTCGGCATTGGCGTCATCGCCACGCTCCTGATCTTCGACATCCCCCTCGACCTGTTGCCGCAGTCCATGATGAGCTCCATGAACAGCTTCCTCCTGGTTGCTGTCCCCTTGTTCGTCCTGGCCGGCAACCTCATGGCCGGAGGAGGTATCTCGGACCGCATCTTCCGTGGCGCCGAGGTCATCTTCGGCCGCTTCCGTGGCGGCCTGGGCCAAGTGAACATCGCATCTAGCGCGATCTTCGGCGGCATCTCCGGTTCCTCGGTTGCCGACATTGTCAGCCTTGGCAAGATCGAGATCAAGGCCATGACTGACCATAAGTACCCGAGGCCCTATGCGGCAGCGATGACCATGGTCACCGCTACCCTGTCCTCACTGATACCGCCGAGCATCCTCATGATCATCGCCGCCTCGACCGCGAACGTCTCGGTAGGCGCGGCACTCGCGGGAGGATTTGGACCGTCCATTGTCCTGATCATCGTCCTGATGCTTGTGAATTTCTTCCTATCGGCACGCCATGGTTACGGCGAGGTCTCAAAGACGCCTTTCAAGAAGGGCCTTAGGATCGTCCTCGGGGGAATCCCGGCCATGGGCGGCCCGGTGATCATCCTGGTGGGCATGTTCAGCGGACTCGTCACGCCCACGGAGGCGGCCGCCGTCGCCGTCTTCTACAGCCTGCTGGTCGGCATCTACGTCTACCGGGACATGAAGTGGCGCCAGATGCCCAAAATGATCGTGGACGCCGGCCTCACCACCGGCACCATCCTGCTCATCGCCATGATCGCCGGCGTCGCTTCTTACATCTTCACCATTGACGGGCTGCCGGCAAAGGTCAGCAGCTGGCTGCTGAGCATCAGCACCAACCCCACCATCGTCATGCTACTGATCGGCCTGATCCTGATCCTCATCGGAACCGTGATGGACAAAGTCGCAGCCATCCTGCTCTGCACACCAGTGCTCATGCCTGCGGCCGTGTCTTCCGGTGTGGACCCCATCCACTTCGTCGTCTTCCTCGTTGCTGCCCTTGCCGTTGGCCTGGTCACGCCGCCTGTCGGCGTCTGCCTGTTCGCGGCGTCCTATGTCAGCGGGCTGCCGATGGAGAAGATCGTGAAGGCCGCTGTGCCGCTCTACGTGGTCATGGTGGTTGCCATCGTCATGCTGGCCGTCTTCCCGCAGCTCATCCTGTGGCCGTCTGATCTCCTGACCAACCAGTAACGCCTGCCCTCAGTTCGCTATCCCAAACCGTCACAGAAATAGGAAAACCATGTGTTCCCCCAGCCGGAAAACCGTCAGCAGCTACATTGCCGGTCCTGTATGCCCTAATCGCTACAGGATTCCCAATGCCTGAGCATGACCACCCAGCCCTTGCCCTGATGGGATTAGGGCCGATGGGGGAACCCATGGCGCGCCGGCTGCTGAAGGGCTACGGCGAGCTGACAGTCTGGAACCGGACTGCTTCCAAGGCCGAAGCCTTGGAGGGCCTGGGCGCCAGCGTTGCGGCTTCACCTTTTGAGGCGGCCGCCGACATCGTTCTCACCGCGTTGCCGGACCTAAGCCACGTCGAATCGTTGCTTCCCGGAGAAGATGGCCTAATAGCCGGATGGACAGCCAGGGGCATTGCCCGGCCGATACTCGTGGTGCACGGGACGGTTTCGCCGGGGGCAGTGGCGGCTTTTGGCGAACGAATGCTTCGCGAACACGGCGTCCGAGTCCTGGACGCCCCCGTCAGTGGCGGCACCGTGGGCGCCGAAAACGGCACCCTGAGCATCATGGTGGGCGGGGACGAGGACGCACTTCACGCGGTCACCCCGGCGTTCCAGTTCATGGGCAGCACCATCAGGCATATGGGCCCGGGAGGTTCGGGCGCACTCGCCAAAGCCTGCAACCAGATCGTGGTGGCCGGCACGGTCACGGCAGTTTCCGAAGCCATGCTTTTGGCGCGTGGCGGGGGACTGGATCCATCGGTGATGCTTGAACTGCTCCGGGGTGGGCTGGCCGACTCCGAGGTGCTGCGCCAAAAAGGGCACAGATGGATTGACGGCGACTTCACAGGTGGCGGCAGCGCCCAAAACCAGCTGAAGGACCTCAACTTCGTGCTCGCGGCAGCTACCAAGGAAAACCTGGAGCTACCCCTGAGCACGGTAATCCAGGATCTTTTCGAGGATATGGTCGCGCGGGGCGACGGCGCCCTTGACCATACAGGAATCCTTCGGACCCTTGCTCAGCGCAACAACGCTCTCACTGAAACCTGAAACCCTCACGAAAAGGCGCGAAAGTACGCGCGCCATCACACAACCACCTTGTCAGGCGTGTTCGTCTTCACCTAGGCGGAGGAATAAGGTCGACGCTGATGCCGAAGAGCGCCTCCAAGGCGGACGTGTAGTCCTCGTGACGACCCGCGGCCGCCATTTCCCTGGCACGGACCGCGGGCGTATGGAGCAGCTGATGCACAACGCGCCGCAGTGCCACCGTTGTTTCCTCAACCGAGGTAGATGTTCCGTTTCGTTTTTTGAGGCGTTCCACTTCACTGTCGAGAACAGTCTGCAGGTGGTGGCGCAGGGCGACGATGGCGGCATCAATTGCCCGCACCGACTCTTGTTGAGAAAAACGGTCTGCTGCTTCGCTGATGAGGGCGCGGGCCAGCTGGAGTTCCGCCGCGTCGGCTTGCGGGGCGGCGCGGCGGACTGTCTCCAGGGTCACCAGGTCGATGCCTGTCAGGTCAGCAACGGCAGAATCGAAGTCACGGTTGGGGGCCAGGTCTACAACCACAAGCGGACGGGTATTCTGCCTTGGTTCAATCATCGTGGTGTCGATTCGAGTTCCGCTGCCGCTGCAGCCGATGATGATGTCCGCGTGGCTAATGGCTGTAGGGAGCTCGGCTGCCGTAAGGGCCTTCACCCCTCGGGCGGCGGCGAATGCCGTTGCGCGGCCTGAGCGGGAAAAGACGGCGACAGATGAACAATGCCCTCTTAGCAGCAGGTCCAAGATGCAGGCGGCGTAGGACCCGCTGCCGATGAGGACTACAGAAAGCTCGGAGAGCGTCGCCGGCCTTAACCGGGAGGCGGCCAGTTCGACAGCCACCGAAGCTACCGACCTTCCTGCGCTGCCAAGGCGGGTCCGTGCCCCCACCTCTTTAGCGGTCCGGGAAGTCTCTTGGAATAATCGGATGAGCCGTCCGGTAGTCGTGCCTGCGGCTTGGGCCGTGGCCAGCGCACGCCGGACTTGGCCTGCAATTTCACGTTCACCCACAACGAGGGAATCAAGACCGCATCCCACAGCCAACAGATGCTCGGCTACTGCTGTACCTTCGCGGTAATCGAATAGTGTTTGCAAATCTTGTAACGGAAGGCCGGAACAGTAGCTCACAGCCTCGAGTGTGTCCGAGCACGCCTCTGCGGCATCAGATGTAGGCGAAATTTCACAGTAAATTTCGAAGCGGTTGCAGGTGGACAGAACGATGCAACCTGACACTGCTGTAGTGGCATCTAACAGCGCTTGAGCAATAGTTGTGGACACTGCTTGCAGCGTGACGATTGAATCAGCGGGGAAATAGCGGTAGCGGGCCGTGAGCACCACCAGGGGTGGAGTGCTAACCGTGCCTTGAAAGCTCGGGCTCACTGTACTGAACGTTCCTGCCACTGCTGTTCCCCCCACGAGAAATCCATCTGCTGACGCAGTTAGTGAGACCATCTGCTCTAAGACAGTGTGGTACAGCAACCTTTGGAAATTCTTGGCATGTACGTCTCTTCAGGATGCCTCTAAAAGCGAAGTCCGGATCAAGGTCAGCTCACAAGCAGTCTGCCCCACCGCGGATCCAGCAGTTGTGCGCCAGCTAGCCTGAGGGCGTGCCAGAGCGTGACGGCCACTGAGTCCAGGACAGGTACGCCGGTGCCTTCTTCGATCTCGGCTGTGATGTTCGCGCCGTAGAGGTTGGTGCACAGGTAGACCAGGGCGTCCGGGTTAGTGGCTGCAAGTTCACGCGAGCCGGGCCGCATCTCATCGTCGGTCACGCGTGCGAAGGATTCGTTGTCACTCAAGCCCAGGGCACGGTGGTCAACTGTTTCGATTCCTTCCCGCTCGTAGGCGGCGATCACCTGGTGGTTTACATCGTCAGTGTACGGAGTGAACAAACCGATCCGTTTCGTGCCGAAAGTTCTGAAGGCCTCCAGGTAAGCGAGCGTGGACGTGGTGGCCTGGATGCCGGTTGCGTCAGTGATCTCCTGCACCAGCTCCTGGTCGTGTTTGGCGCCCAGCCAGGAACCGGACGTGCCGTTCCAGGCAATAACATCCACATCCGCCGTGGCAAGCAGCCGGGCGGCGTCCCGCATGACTGCGGAGTCGAACTGCTTGTTCGAGGAATCGTCCAGGGCAATCCGGGTGACGGGGATCCGGGTGAAATGGACGGTGACGTCGGTCCGGCTGCCCAGGATCCGGTAGGTCTGAGGCTCAAGGCAGGTGTTGGATGACGGAACGATCATGCCGATCCGGCGGGGGCGTGTTGGTGAAGGCATCGAAGCTTTCCGTTTCTATTCTTGGCGCAGGCTAGAGATTTGCAGTAGCCGGGACGCCGGCAGGGACGGTTGAATCATGCCGGTGGAAGCCGTTCCGGGCCAGGAACCGGCCTACACTCCCGGGATCGTGGAAGCCGTTGCCGTCCAGCACCACACGGCCTGCGGAAATTACGACGGCGGGCCAGCCGGTGAGTGCCTTGCCATCGAACGGGGAGAAGTCTGTGCCCATGTGCAGGGCAGCGCCGTCCACCGTGCGTTCCTCGGCGGGGTCGAAGACCACCAGATCGGCGTCGAACCCTTCGGCGATGCGTCCTTTCCCGGGGACGGCATTGATCCGTGCCGGCTCCGCCGAGAAGACTTCCACGAAGTCCTCCACACTGGCACCGGCAGAGGTCATGGCCGTGAAGGTGACCGGCATCCGGGTCTCGACGCCGGGCAGGCCGTGTGGCATGGCCCGGACATCGTCCGTGCGCTCGCGCTTCTGGGACAGGTCGTAGCAGGAATGGTCCGATGACATGGTGTGGATGGCCCCGGAGGCCAGCCGTGCCTTCAGTGCGGCCACCGTTTCGGCGTTGCGCATGGGCGGGCAGCAGGCGAACCACTCAGGAAACTTTGAGCCGTACACGGAGTCATCCAGCGTGACGTAGTGCGGGCAGGTTTCGGAGTACGCCTCCAGCCCGCGGGTCCGTGCCTCCGTCACCAGATCCACGGCCCCTGGCGTTGATTGATGAACAAAGTAGACCGGCGCGCCCGTGTATTCAGCCAATGCGAGCGTTTCCTTGACGGATACTTCTTCCGCCAGTTCGGGGCGTGTCCGGTGCAGGTGCTCGATGCCGATCCGGCCGTCCTGGGCGTGTTGCTCCGTGCAGTCGGTGATGATGGGATCGTGCTCGGCGTGGATGTAGGTAAGACCATCCAGTCGGACCATTTCCCGCATGACTTTCAGGATGGTGTCCCCGTCCGCCATGGTGGTGCCGCGGTTGGTGGTGTACATCTTCACGGAGCGCACGCCTTCGGCGGCAAGCTGCTCAAGCTGCCAGGGCAAGGTTTCATCCCAGCTGATCACAGCACCGTGCAGGGCAACGTCGCACCTTGATTCCGTTGCCAGCTCCTTTTTGTGCAGCACGGCTGCGAGCGGGGTTTCCTGCGCATCACGGGGGATGCCGAAGTCGATGATGGTGGTGGTGCCGCCCCACAGGGCTGCGGTGGACGTGGTGCGGTAGTCGTCCAGGGTGCGGAAGCGCCCGGTGACCTGTGCCACGTGGCAGTGGCCGTCCACGCCGCCGGGAATCACAAGGCGCCCGCTTGCATTGATGGTCCGTTCGGCCCGGGGGACGGCTTCCGAGGCGTCGATGAGCTGTGTGATCAGGCCGTCCTGGACCACGATATGGGCGTTCTGGCGGCCGAAGCTGTTGACGACGGTGGCGTGGGCGATAACGAGGTCTGGATGCCGGGACATTGATGTCCTCCTTCTGAAGAAAGCTTTTTGTCTAAGTGGTGGGCAGCGCGGACGCGGCGCTGTTCTGCGCGGCGGAGAGGGCGGCGTCGAGGTTTTCACTGAGTCCCTTGCGGCCCTTGGCGGGTGGGGGAGCGAAGGCGCCTTCGCGGTGCTGACCGGACTGAAGGCCCACTACGGCCTCTGCCATGCGAATTCCGGCTGAGATTCCGTCCACTACGGGGACGGGAATCTGCTCTTTGAGTTCGCGGGCCAGCCCGGCAAGCGGTGCCCCTGCGAGGATAACGACGTCGGCGCCGTCCTCCTCGACGGCCTGGCGGCTGAGTGCCAGGAGGGTTTCCTTGAAGTCCCGCTGGACAGAGCCGATGCCGTTGAGCTCTTCGTTGATGGACCTGATGGAGGCCAGCCTTCCGAGCAGGCCGAACCGCTCAACGCAATCTCGGTACCAGGGTTTGATGCGCTCTGAGATGGCGATGATGGAGAAGCGGTGGCCCTGCAGTGCGGCGGCGCAGAGTGCTGCCTCGGTGATGCCGATGACCGGAACGTCCGCCAGTTCCTTGAGGGCGGGCATTCCGGGGTCGCCGAACGCTGCCACCACCACCCCGTCGACGGGCTCCGTGCCAGGGCGGGTGTATTCGGCGATGATCTCGGCTACGGCACCGGCTGCGATGAGGGATTCGAAACGGGTCTCGATGTATTCCACTCCGCGGCCGGCGGTGCGGACCACCAGTTCGGTGCCGGGTGCAGCGGAACGGAGGGCCTCGGATTCGATCAGGGCGGTGACATCGTCACTGATGTTGGGGTTGATGACCAGGAGTCGCATTATTTCTTCCGGTGAAGTTGGGGTTCGGTTTTCTGGAAGTCCTCGGGGAACTGTTCACGGTACTTGCCGATGTGGGATGCGGATTGTGCCGCGGCACGGTCCGGGTCCCCGGTGGCGATTGCTGTGTACAGATCGCGGTGTTCCTGGATGAGTTCCGGCAGGTCACTGACGTGGCGGAAAAGCCAGTGCATGCGGCCCTGGAGAGGTTCCAGTGCTGATTTGAGGAAGTTGTTGTCAGCGATGGAGGTGATGGCGTCGTGGAACTCACTGTTTGAGCGGTGCGCTTCCCGAACGGCGCCCTTGGCGAGGAAGCCTTCGGCGTCGTCGAGCAGCCCTTTCAGGTATGCGAGGTCCTGCTCGGTTGCCCTGATGGCGGCGAGCCGGCAGGCCAGGACTTCCAAGGACTGGCGAACGTCGAAGAGGTCCTCCACGTCTTTGGGGCTCAGGGTGCTGACTTCTGCTCCCCGTGCACCGCGGTCACTGATAAGGCCTTCCTGACGGAGCATGCGGAGTGCTTCGCGGACGGGCAGCCGGGAAACCGAGAATTCCGCCGCCAGGTCACGTTCCACCAGCCGCGTGCCGGGAGCGTAATGTCCTTCGAAAATCCGGGTGCGAAGTGTGTCCCGGACGGCCTCGCGGAGGGGACGTTCCTTGTCCTGGGTATCTTCTGCGATAAGCATGGTGCTCCATTCGGGTTTTCGTGTGACGTCGCTCCCGGCAGCGGGGGCGTGGGTTGCGTGTTGCCTTGGGTGGCCAGCTTAGACAGGAAGCCGCTTGTTGTAGTTCAACGTCAGGACAGATGCACCCATAATGATCGCTGATCCTACGAAGTACAGCAGGGCCCACGTGTATGAACCTGTGGCCCCCACGATGAGGCCGACGGCGATGGGTGTGACGAATCCGGAGATGTTGCCACTGAAGTTCATGGCACCGCCCAGGACGCCCGCGTTGGTGCGCCCGCCCAGGATGGATGGGATGCTCCAGAACAGGCCGACCCAGCGCAGGAAGAACATCACGAGCGACAGCAGGACCACGGCCGTGGTGGGGTCGGGAACCACCGTGACGCCGATGAGACCGCCAATGACCACCAGGCTGGAAATTCCCAGGAGGGTCCGCATGACGCGGTTGGCTGAGGCGCCGGAAGCACGCCACTTGTCGGCGATGGTGCCGCCGATGATTTCGCCAACGAATCCTGCCCCGAAAATCACGAAGGTGGACCAGCCGATGGTCTTCAGGTCAAAGCCTTTGTCCTGGGCGAGGTAGAGCGGGCCCCAGGTGAGCAGGCCGTAGAACACGCCGTTGAAACCCAGCCAGCCCAGGCACATGGCCCAGAAGGAGCGGAATTTCAGGTAGGGAAGCAAGGCGCGCTTGCCTTTGCTGCCGTCGAGCTCCGCTTCGGCGTCCTCTGCCGCGTGGGAGGCTTCGATATAGCTGGCCTCGGCCTCGTTCACGCCGCGGTGTTCGCGGGGATTGTCCCGGACGTACCACCAGACGGCGAGACCCATGAGGACGGTAGCGGCGCCGGCGATCACGAAGGCCAGGCGCCAGCTGCCGGTGGACGCAATAAGTCCGGCGATGATGATGCCGCCAAGCCCTGCACCAAGGGGTGCACCGGCATCCAGGATTGTCGCGCCGCGGCCGCGTTCGGACTTGTGCATCCAAATGGCATTCAGTTTGCCGCCGGCTGGCATGACGCCGGCCTCGGTGACGCCGATGCCCATGCGGGCGATGAACATACTAAGGAATCCACCTGCCATGCCCGAGGCCGCAGTGGCAGCCCCCCAGCCGACGCAGGACGCGGTCATGACCTTGCGGGGTCCGAACCGGTCGATCAGCCAGCCGACGGGGATCTGCATGAGGGCATACGTCCAGAAGAAGGCCGAGAGCAGCAAGCCCACCAGTTCCGGGGCGAGATTGAATTCCTTCTGGATGATGGGGAGCGCCACGGAAATGGAACCGCGGTCGATGTAGTTGACGGCAACCAGGACCAGGAGCAACAGGAAAAGCTTCCAACGGACGGTGGTGCGTCGTTGCACGCCATCCTTCTGCGGGTCGTCGGTGGCTACCGGGCTTATAGTGCCGTCGGTGGCGGCTGTTTCAGTATTAGGAATAGACACAGCTTCTCCTTCACGGGGAAGTTACGGATGGGGAAAGCAGGGACGGGCAAATGTGCGGGTGTGTGCCGGGTGGGAACTGCAGACCAGATCTGGTCGCTGGCACTGCGGGAGCGAAACCCGGCTGCGCCTTATGGGCGATCCGGAGCGCCAGACGAAGCTAGATTTGGGATCCCGTTTTGGGATCCCAAAATCAGAGTAGGAGTGACGCGCGCCACTGTCAAGGGCTTTTCGACCCTGGGCCCGGATGTGGCGAAAATTCCAATTGTGACTGCCGTCGCTGGGCGGGCATCCTGTTGGCGGTGGGATCAGTCTCTACCGCCCTGCTTCCGCTGTTCCCACGCTGTGGGAAGCTTCGCCGCCCTCCCCGTAGGTATGGCCGTGGCGTGGTTAGGCTACTCACTGTGGGTCAGCACCCGCCTAACGGGCTCCCCGGCTGCCGGGACGGTCGTCCCGGGGCGTGGCCGCGCTGTGGCCCAATGATGATCACAGACGGGCACGAACCCGGCCACTACGAGCTCTGGGTGGAAGGGCACCTCGATGATCACTGGGGGAATGGCTCGAGCATCTCGAACTCACCCGCGCAAGTGACGGTACAACAGCCTTCTACGGCCCGGTAACAGACCAGGCCGCACTGCACACCCTCCTCAACAAGGTCCGTGACCTGGGCATGGTCCTCGTCTCCGTACGAATGATCAGCCCTCCAGCGGGCCCGGACGAGGGTCACTAAAACTCATCCTTTACACGTTGAGTTCAGTTCCCATCGCGCTGCGGACGGTGTTTCCGGAAACTGTGCTGCCGCTGGGCCTGGTTGGTTTGGCAGTGGCCGCCGCTTTCCTTGCCTTCTGGATACTTCGCAATGTCGCTCGTGCAAGCAACAACGTAAGCCCAGCAATGGGCCGAGCCAACGCTTGAGACCGTTACCGGGGGATATTGGAGGGGTCACACTGGAGGGGACAGCCACAAGTGCAGGTGCAACCTAGGAACCTATCGCGGGTGTGGCCCTCAAAGCATTAACCGCCCTATCCGCGGTAACTTCGGCGTCAGTTCCGGAATCAAGGATGGTATTGCGCGCTGATGCGGGATCAACCTTGACGGCCGTAACGGCGAGGGCTTGCGAAGCCTCGGTTGCCAGCAGAGCGTCCACCTGGGCGGAGAAGCACGAGTCACTTGATGTGGAGCGAACGTCCATCGCCACCGCGTGGTTGTTGGAGACGAAGTTGCCCGCCCCCGCCATCAGCCGGATGACGACGGGCGTCGCACCCGCAGGCCGGATGCTTTCCGAGTCGACGATCTGGGAAAAGTGGTTGCCGATGACCGAGTTATTGCTGCCGCTGACGCAGAGAAGTCCGTAGAGGTCGTCCAGTCCGTTGTCCACCCCGAGGAAGGGCGTCCAGGGCTCATGGTCACGCAGGAAGTGGTTCGTGGCCACGAGGTTTTCCGAACTGTCCGCGAGAACCAGCATCCCGGGGTAGAACGAATGCAGACGGTTGTTGGTGACGCTTGACCGCGTGACGCCGTTGAGGTGGACGCTGCTCGCCCCGCGGGGAAACACGTTGTTCGCGGTTATCAGGAGGCCGCCATGGTTCTCGGCGTAGATCGAGTGACCCTTGGGGCCTGCTCCCACCAGGTTGTCCGTAATCTTTGATGCCTGCCCCCACCCGCGCAGCTCGATGCAGCTTCCGCATTCGGCGATGAAGTTGTCGTGGATGGAAAGCGCGTCTGCCTTGCAGATGGTCAGGGCATTCTCAAGGTAGACGAACCCCATGCCGGTTACCCGGAATGAGTCATTGGCGCTCGCCACGTAGATACCGGTCTTGCCGTTGACGTAGGTGTTCTCCGCCGGCATCCCTGAGCCATCCGGGGTGAAGTGCAACCCGTCGATGCAGAAGTTGGAAAACTCCACCGAGCTGATCCGCGGGCTCCCGCTTCGCTCAACGTAGAAGGCGGCTCCCTTGGCTTCCTCCCCATCTCCGGCGAGGGGAATGTCCACGATGATGCGGCTCCCTCCGGGCCATAGCTCGTGCAGGTCCGGCCATTCGTCTTCGGGCACGTTGAAGCGGATGCTCGACGACGTAAAGCCGTGCCCCGAGCCCTCAATCCGAAGGAAACTGATGTCGATTACCACCTGCGTGCGAAGGTGGTAATCCCCGGGCGGAATATAGATTACGGCGCCTGGCTTTCCGCCACTGTCCACATCGATGGCGGTCTGCCGGTCCTTGATGTCAGCGATGATGCTGTTGATGACTTCACCGACGTCCTTGGACGGATTGCCGACCGGCCACGTCGTCACGTCGTAGTGGTTGCTGCTTGGCATGGGTTCTTCCCTGTCTTGTGGTTTCTGTGGCGCTGCGGGGATTAGGTGAGTGTCGAGACCGCGAGCTTCAGTATCGTCGCTGGCCCGCCCTCAGCCCATACCCGGTTCTCCAGGTTTCCGCTTTTGGGAAAGATGAGGTCAGTCAGGACCACCGCGCCGCCCTGGGCGAAGACCTCCACCGAGCAATGGTCGACGACGATCCGCAGCTTGAGCACGCCGTCCTCGAGTACAAGCGGGGCTGACTCCACGGAGGGAAACTTCTGGTGAAAGCCGGTGTTGCCTGACCTTCTGCGGTCCAGGATGAGTTGGGCGCTAGTTGTGTTGTAGCTCAGGATGGCACCCTCGCTCCCGTCAGCGCTTACGAACAGATGGAAAGCCACGGCTTTGGCGTTTCCGGGCAGTATTTCCGCCTCGATGATGTGGGCCCTGCCGGGTACCGCATCCGGCAGGCGAAAAGATGAATTCCGCAGCTCAAAGGCGTCCGCATCCATAAGATCCGTCCCAGCAGGCAGGATTTCTCCTGCGCATGGGTCCGCCAGGACCGGTTGCTGGATCAAGCGGGCGGAGCCGTTGACTGCTGTGAGGCGCAGGTCGCGGGCGAGGGTCATCGAGGACCGCCAGGGGGCGGTGGGCAGCTCGTTGGCGTAGTCCCAGTTGTTCATCCAGCCGATGATGATGCGCCGGCCATCCGGGGCGTCGCTAAAGGATACGGAGGCGTAGCAATCGCGTCCCCAGTCCAGCCACAAGCACTGCTGCAGCGCTGCTGCGGCAGTGGCGGAATCGCCCAGAGCGCTGACCCCTACCGGCGCCACAACGGACCCGGGATCGGGGGTGAAGCGGACGCCGTCGAAATGTCCGACAAAGTACTGGCCGCCGGAGCCGCCCGCCACAGCGCCCGGATTGACGTTGACGATCAGTACCCATTTGATGGTGTCCGGGTCCCCGTCCACCTTCAGTGGAAAGAGATCGGGGCACTCCCATTCGCCGGCGTCGGCGTTGGCCGGGCCGAAGTCGCTCAGGAAGTCCCAGGATTTGAGGTCTTCCGAACGGTAGAAGACCACCTTTTGGTGCTGCGCTTCGACGGCGACCATGACCCAGCAGGCACCGTGGTCCCCTTGATACTGGAAGACTTTGGGATCGCGGAAGTTCGCGGAGTTCCTGCTGAGGACGGGGTTGTTCCCGTATTTCTGCCAGGTCATTCCTGCGTCTGTGCTGTATGCCAGGGACTGCGCCTGCGTGCCGCAGTGTTCGGACGCGGCTTTGTAGGCGCTGGTGTAGATGGCCACGAGGGCAGGTGTCCCGGCCGTGCCGAAACCGGAGGTGTTCGCATGGTCAATCACTACGCTGCCTGAATAGATGTCCTCCGCCTCGTCACAGGCAATGGCAACAGGGTGCTCGGTCCAGTGCAGCAAATCACGGGAGGTGGCGTGGCCCCAGGACATGTTGCCCCAGATGCTGCCGTACGGGTTGGTCTGAAAGAAGAGGTGGTACAAGCCGTCGTGGAAAACCAGGCCATTGGGGTCGTTCAGCCAGGTATTCCTTGCCGTGAAGTGGACGGCAGGCCGGAACCTGGAGGTTTCTGCCGGGGCTGTTTCCGGGCGTGCAGCATCAAGGCGGCTGGACATATCTGGCGGTCCTCGTGGGAAGTGGAAGGGGCTGGCTGCCTAGTGCCGCGGAGCCGCGATGGAATCACGGGGCACGAGGGGGCAGCTCAGAATGGTCGGGTGAAGCGCCATGAGGGCAAGGTCGGTCTTCCCCTCGACGGCGTCAATCAGGTGCTCGGTGGCCCAGGCACCCATTTCGTAGTGCGGCAGGGCCACGGTGGTGAGGCCGGGATGAAGGTTGGCGGCGATCAGTTCCTGGTCATCGAAGCCCACCACTGAGAGGTCATCCGGGATGGCGAGCCCCAACTCCGCAGCGGCGCGGTAGGCACCCATCGCCATCCGGTCGTTGTAGCAGAACAATGCCGTAGGCATATCAGCGCGTTCCTCGCGTGCCAGGATCCGCCGGGCCGCCTCGTAGCCGCCCTGCACCTCGGAGACCTCGGACTCGACAGGTGCCGCGTCGCCGTCGAGCCCTGCTTCGGTCAGCCTGGTCCGGAAGCCCCGGAGGCGCTCATGGGTTGCGGGAACGTCGTCCGTGTTGTTGATGAAGCCGATACGGGTGTGGCCCGCTGCGAGGAGCGCTTCCACTGCCGTGCGTGCACCCCCCTCCTCGTCCGGAACCACGGCCGTGATGTTTCCGCCGGCGGCCACGGAGTCCACCAGGACGGAGGGCACGCTGCCGAGGTTGGCCGGTAGTTCCACGTTGCGGTGATACATCGTGGCGTAGAGGATGCCGTCCACCCGGCGTTCCAGGAGGGCCTCGACGTCGGCCTGCCGGGATTCCAGGCTTGCGGAGCCGGAGGTGTTGATGATCATGAGGTTGTATCCCCGCGCCTTGGCGGCCTCGTCCGCGCCGAGGATGATCCGGCCCGCGTGCGGTGTGGTGGCGATATCCTCGCTGACCAGGCCCAGCATGCCGGTTCGCTGGGTGCGCAGGGCCTGGGCAAGGCGGTTGGGTCCATAACCGAGCTCCTCGGCCGCGGACCTGACCTTGTCCCTGGTTTCGGGGCTGATCCGTGCATAGGAAACGTCGTTGAGGACGTGGGAGACAGTTGTCACGGACACGCCGGCGGCAACCGCCACGTCCTTGATGCCGATGTTCTTGTTGCTCATCTGTCTCCCACGTCCTTATGGTTTGTGATGCCCCTGGGGGTTACCAGTAGGCTACTCGTTGCTTTGCCTAGCCCTTGACGGCGCCGAGCGTCATCCCTGCGACGATCTTGCGCTGCAAGAGGAGGGTCAGGATGATGACCGGGATGGAGTAGACCGCCGCCAGCGCCGTCATGGATCCCCAGTCCAGGCCGAACTGGGTCTGGAAGTTCGCGATCACCACGGGCGTTGTCTGGGAGCGGATCGCTGTCATCAGGAGTGCGAAGAGGAACTCGTTCCAGGACGCCAGGAAGGCGAAGATCGCGGTGACCGCGATGCCGCCGGAGACCACCGGGATCACCACCCGCCACAGGGCTCCGAGCCTGCTGCAACCATCCACGGTGGCAGCTTCCTCCAGGTCCTTCGGCACGGCTTCAAAGAAGCTGGACATCAGCCAGATCGAGAGCGGCAGCGAGATAGTGGTGTGGGCAATGGACAGGGCGATGGGCGTATCGGACAAACCCATGGATGCCATCATCGAAGCCAGCGGAATACCGATCGCCACCGGCGGCACCATACGGGTTACCAGCGCGGCCATGATAAAGATCCTGCCGCTGAGGGTTTTGTAACGGGTGATGCCGTAGGCCGCCGGTACCGCCAGCACCAGCGAAAGCACGGTGCTGATGATGGCCGTCTGGATGCTGTTGATGAAGGAGGCGAGGACTCCGCTGCGGCCCAGCGCGTTGGTGTAGTTCTCCAGCGTCCATTCCCGGGGAAGGATGGTGGGCGGCACCGCAATCGTGTCGATCGGCGTCTTGAAGGATGTGAAAAGCAGGTACAGGAACGGGAAACCGTAGAGCACCATGGCTGCCGCGAGGAGGATCCACAGCAGGGTCCTGGTGCTCCGCCGGCCCGCTTCCAGGCCTTCGCGGTTGACGCCCCGGCGCTTGCGGCCACTGCCGCTGCCGCTTGTGGTGCTTGGCGCGGAAGGCCCGGCAGCCGCGGGAGCTGCCTTCCCGCCGTCGTTCTTAATTCGCTCGGCGACGCGCATCAGTTGTCCTTTCCTGGCCGCCAGATGGTGGACACCGCGATGAACGCGACGGCCAGCATGGCCAGCAGGTAGAGGGTGCCCATGGCGCTGGCCAACCCGGGATCCCCAAAGCGGATCATGGTCCGGTAGATCAGCAGGCTCATGGTTTCCGAGGCGGACTGGGGGCCGCCGTTGGTTTGGATAAGGATGGTGTCAAAGGCCCGGGCCGCGTCGATGCCGCGGACCACCAGGGCGACGGCGATGACCGGACGCAGGAGCGGCAGGATGATGCGGAACAGCATGGCGGGTGCGCGTGCGCCGTCCAGGCGTGCTGCTTCAATCAGGTCCCCTGGGATGTTCTGCAGCCCGGCGAAGAGCACCAGGCACATAAACGATGTGGTCAGCCAAATGTCCGGAATGGCTACGGAGTAGAGCACGATGTTCGGGTCCGAGAGCCAGCCGATCTGGTTGGGGTTGGACAGGATGCCGGCCTGGTGCAGGAGGGTCCCGATGAGCCCGAAGTTGTCGATCATCAGGAACTTCCAGAGGAGGCCTGCCACGATCGGGGCGATCATCAACGGGTACATAAACACGGTCCGCCAGATTTGGGAGCTGCGCCCCAGGGTGGTGAACAGCAGCGCCATGCCCAGGCCGAGGGCGAATTCTAGGGTGACCACGATCAAGGTGTAGGCGAGGGTCCGCCAACCTGCGCCGATAAAGGCTTCGGAGGCGAAGGCCCGGAAGTAGTTATCCAGGCCCACGAAGTCGCGGGGGCCGCCGGCAATTGGCGAGATCTTGAAGAAGCTGTCCGCCACGAGGCGGAACAGGGGGAAGGCGACAAACACTGCCAGGAACAGCGCCGCTGGTGTCATCAGGAACAATGCGAAGCGGCGATCGGAGATACGCACGGTTTTCTCTTCCGCTGGTTGGGGGCCGCGGCCGGCACCGGGCTTGCTGTGCCTCTTCGGCAGGTGCCGGCCGCGGGGGTCTTACTTGAGGAGGTCCTCGATCTGCTTCTTGGCGTCAGCGAGGAGGGCGGCGGAGTCACCGCCGGCCACGGCTTTCTGCAGCATGGGAACCAGTACCGTGTCCACGATCTGCTGCCACTTCTCGGTGGCCGGGCGGGTGGCGGTGGCCTCGCCGTTGAGGGTCTCGATCAGGGGTCCGAAGCTTTCGTAGCCTTCCTTGTCCTGGTACTTCTCGAAGGCGGAGATGCGGGAAGCAAGGCCCAGGCTGGATTCGATGCCCTTGTCGTTGTAGTCGTAGGCGCACTTGACGAACTTCTTGGCGCCATCAGCGTTCTTGGTGGCCTTGGGGACTGTCAGGTACCACGGTCCCGGAACGCCTCCGATGCCGGCGGATCCGGCAATCATGGGCGCTGTTCCCACCTTGCCGGCCACGGCGGAGTCCTTGGGGATCTGCCGGTAGGCGTGGGCCCAGAAGCGGGTCATCGCCGTCTTGCCCTGGTTGAACAGGTTCTGAGCGGCAGCCCAGTCAACCTGCGCGGCACCTGACGGAGCGGACTTGGTGAGGCTTACGTAGAAGTCCAGGGCCTCTTTGTGCGCCTCGTTGTCGATGACCACCTTGTCCCCGTCCAGAACCATGGGAGACCCCGCCTGGAGGACGTGGGCCAGCCATTCTGTTTCCACCCCGCCCTTCACGTCCGTTCCGTACATGCCATCCGTGGTGAAGAACTCGGAGATGTCCTGGTACTGCTTCCAGGTGGTGGGGGCTGCGAGGTCGTAGCCGTACTTGGCTTTGAAGTCCGCCATGTTCTTGGCGTCCTCGAAGAGGTCTTTGCGGTAAAGGATAATTTCGGCGTTGGTCCAGGCGGGCATGCCGATGAAGTGCCCGTCCACGTTGGCTTCCTTGACCAGGGCCGGGAAGATGTCCTTCTTGGCCTCATCGGTGAAGAGTTCGTCGATGGGCTGGACGGCGTCCTTGAAGCTGGGGAGCCACACGGAGTCCAGGGCAGCCACGTCGAAGGAGACGTTGCCGGAGGAGAATTCGCTGGAAAGCCGGTTGAACATGCCGTCGTAGGGCAGTTCGACGAAGTTCACGTCAACTCCGGCGTCCTTTTTGCACTGTTCCGCCACGCCGGTCAGCTCGGCGTGGCCGCCGGCCTCGACCAGGACGTTCACTGTGCTGGTGCCGGCGCTACCCGTGGTGGTGGGGCCCCCTGCGCCGCACCCGGTGGCCGCCAGTGCGACGGCGGTGCAGATGCCGCCGATGGTGGCGAACCTGTTGATGGTGTTTCGAGTGGACATCGCTGTCGACTCACTTTCTCTCGAACGGAAATGCGAGACAGGAACTGGGGTGAAAAATCGTTTTGCTAAAACGACTTGGCACCAACAATAAGACCGTGATGAAGAAGTGTCAAGCATCACACCCGCCGGGATTCAACCTCTCGGTGACGGCACCAAACGAACGGTGGCCCCGCATCAAAAAGATGCGGGGCCACCGTCGTGATGTACCAGGGCCCGCTTCCTGCGGGCCGGAACCAGCGAAAAGACCTAGATAATGGCCGCCCGCAGTTCCTTCGCTGCCACGGCGGGGTCGTCGGCGCTGTAGATGGAACCGCCTACTACGGCAACGTCGGCGCCGGCCCGCTGCACGGCCTCGATGGTGGCAAGGTTCACGCCGCCGGCCACAGAGAACGGGACATGGGCCTCCTCGCCGGCGGTCAGCAGCACGTTCAGGTTGTAGCCGGGCTTGGCCTGCTCATCCAGCCCTGCATGGAACTCGATGAACTTGGCACCCAGGGCCCGGACTTCCTTCGCGCGGGCCACCTTGTCCGTAACCCCGATCAGGTCCACCACAATGCCCTTGTTGTGCGACTTGGCGGCCTTGACGGCGCCGGCGATGGTGGAGTCGTCGGCGCTGCCGAGGACTGACACCAGGTCCGCGCCCGCGGCGAACGCGATCTCCGCTTCCAGCTCGCCGGCATCCATCGTCTTCATGTCCGCGAACACGATCTTGTCCGGGTGGGCGGTCTTCACGGCGGTAACAGCCGAGAGTCCGGCGTTCTTCACCAGCGGCGTGCCCAGTTCGATGATGTCCACGTACTCGGCGACTTTGCCGGCCAGGTCGAGTGCAGCTTCGACGGTGAGGACATCCATTGCTACTTGCAGCTTCATTTTTTCTCTTTCGGTTTTTCGATAAATGGGTAGGGGAGTGGGTGGTTTACTCGAGGTTGGCGTGCCGTTGCCACAGGTCTTCGGGCGCGGACGAATCCTCGTCCCAAAGGCTTTGGAACACCGCCTCGGTGGTGGCGAACAGCACCTGCTCGAAGAGGCTCCCCGAGTACTGCCGCGTCAGAGCCGAACCGTGGTCCGTCTTCTGAGCGGCCGGGATAAGCACGACGGCGGCAGCGGCGGCCGCGAGCGGGGAACCTTTGCTGGTGGTGTAGGCGGCCACCCTGGCGCCTTGCGCGGCGGCGGTTTCCGCCGCCGTGACGATCCCCGCTGTGGTTCCGGAACCGGAAGCTGCCAGCAGCAAGTCACCCGCGCGGATGGCCGGCGCCGTGGTTTCGCCCACCACATGCACGGTCAATCCAAGATGCATCAGCCGCATCGCCGCCATCTTCAGGACAAGGCCACTCCGTCCGGCGCCGGTCACGAAGATCCTGTCCGCCAGCCGCAGCTCTGTCACCAGGGCCGCGACCTCTGCCGGGTCAACCCGCTGGAAGACGTCGCTGATCTCGTCCAGGACAAGGATCCGGTTGCGGTCAAAAGCCCGTGGTGTTCCGGTCAGGGCCGCCGTCTCAGTTTCTGTGATGGCGCTCATGGCGACTACCTCCTTCTCAACGTTGTGACGCATTCATCGTCGCCCGCCCGCAGGGTAGGTAAAACGCCATCATTGGACGGTTCTGACTACCCAAAGGGGTAGGTCGTTCTCACCCGCCTGCCCATACACTGGGCACGTGGAACGCACCAATACAGCCCTGCTCGAAGCGGTCGCCGCCCTGGCTACGGCCCCGCTGATTGACATAGCGCACCGGCTGCACGAGGCCATGGACCCTTATCTCACATCCAGCGCCCTGGTGATCTTCACCGAGGACTGCACCGGCAGGCCACAGAAGAAGGCCGGTGATGAGGCCATCATCAGCCGGGTGTCCATCGCCGAACTGGATGCCATTAGGGCCTCACTCACCGACGACGGAGGCAGCAATACCTGGCGCGGCGAAGCCGCGTTTGGCGGTGACGTACGCCCGGTCCTCGCCTTCTCGTCGCCAAGCAATGCGATGCTGGTCCTTACGGACCCGCAACCCAGCCCGCACCCCCAGCCCAGCCCCCTCCGTCTATCACAGGACCCCGCCGCCGAGGGGGAAGCACAGTGGATCCTCCGCTACCTCTGGACGCTGGCAGCCGAGCGGATCCGCGAAAAGGTGGCTGATGCGCCGCCGTCGTACCTTATCGAATCCCGCGCCGCCTCGGCGGAACGCCTTCGGGTGACGGCGGAACTCGTGGACCAGCAATCCACCACCCTCGAAACCCTGCTCTCGGCGCTAAGGTCGCCGGCGCTTGCCGACGCCGCTGCCCGGACGGCAGCAACGGATGTCGCCGCCAAGGCGCTGGTGGGACTCCGCACCCTCAGCGACCGCACCACGGACCTTGTCGAAGAACCTGTGGCTTCCGCTTTCCAGCGCCTCCGCGAGGACCTGCGGCCGTTGATGAACTTCAGCGGGATCGACGTGCAGTTCATCGAGCCGCCGGTAAACGGCCGGGCGCTGCCCGGCGAGGTGGCGCATGCTGCCAGGGCGATCGTGCGCGGACTGGTCCTGGCCATGGTGGACCAGGACGGAGTGCGCAGAATCCGCACCCAATGGGATTGCGACGGTGTCAACCTCCTCATCAACGTGCGCGACGACGGACCCGGGGAACTGTCGGCGTCGGCACCGGCCATGGCGCGCCTCGTCCAACGCGTTGAGGTGCTCAACGGGAGCATGGGGGTGGACGTAATGCCAGGCTGGGGTGCCGATATCGCTGTCACCATTCCGCTCGATCCGCCATCACGCCAGCCCGCCGACGTGGCGGGATGGAAGCTCGGGGAGCGGGAACTCGAGGTGTTCCAACTGCTGGCTGCCGGCCAGCGGAACCGCGCCATCGCAGGGCAGCTTCACATCAGTGAAAACACCGTGAAGTTTCATCTCAGGAACATCTTCCGGAAGATCGGGGCGTCCTCACGCACAGAAGCGATTGCGCTCGCACACAGCAGCGGATTGCGTTAAGCCACTTGACGCCATGTCAGCTCCGTCACAGTCCGCAGTCTAGGATCGGACGTGTGGAACTAGCCGGGAGGACGCTTCAGGCGGCCTCATTGCGGGAGAGCGAGCCGCAGAAACTACTCGAGAGTATGGATCATGGCTTCGAACATTGACCCTGAATCTGACATTGATGGTGAGGGCGGTCAGTCCGGAGGAGTTCAGTCCGTTGACCGGGCACTTGCGGTGCTGGAAATCCTGGCGCGGGACGGCCATGCCGGCGTCAGTGACATCGCCGAGGAGATGGGCATCCATAAGTCCACGGTCTCGCGCCTGCTCGGCTCGTTGGTGGCGAGGGAAATGGTCCATCAGAACAGCGAGCGCGGAAAGTACCAGCTGGGCTTCGGCATCCTGCGCCTGGCCAGCTCCATCCCGGGCAGGCTCAGCCTGGTCCGGGAGGCGCGCCCCGTCCTGGAAAGCCTGGCGGAGGAATTCAAGGAGACGGTGAACCTCGCCGTGCTGCGCTCCAACTATGCCGTTAACGTGGACCAGGCGATGGGGCCTTCGACCTTGGCCACGTATGACTGGGTGGGCAACCTGACGCCTCTGCACGCCACCTCGAGCGGGAAGGTTTTGCTTGCCGCGCTGCCGGCCGAGGATCGGGACCGCATCCTGAAGGAGACCGGCCTGCCGTCGCGGACTCCCCGGACCATCACCAACCGCAAGGAACTTGAAAACCAGTTGCTCGCCGTCGCCCGCGACGGCTATGGGGTGGTGCGCGAGGAATTCGAGATCGGACTGACGGCGGCCGCCGTTCCCGTCTACAACCACATGGGTGCCGTGATCGGGGCCATCAGCATCTCCGGCCCGGCCTTCCGCTTTGATCCGGAAGGGATCCCGGGACTGATCGAAGCGCTGAAGCACGGCGGGCTGCAGGTCAGCGCCAAGATGGGCTACACCGGCCGCTAAGGCATCAGCGTCCAGCGGAGGATAAGGAAGCTGCCGAACGCCAGGACACCCCGTGCCGGCAGCGCTTAGAGATCCTCTTCGGGACGGGCAGTGAGGATCCGATTGGCATTAGCCTGCAGGATGCGGAGCGACTCCTGAATCAGGGGTGAGACGATGCTGCCCCTGCGCACCGCGGCGACGATACGGCGCGTGGGTTTTGCCTTGCCGGTGATGCGTAGCCGAACCACGTTCTCGGCACCATGCAAGGGCGCCAGCCGGGGCAGCAGGCCGACGCCCAGCCCCGCACCCACGAACGCGATCTGGGTTTCCCATTCAACGGCCTCATGCGCAATCCGCGGTGTCACGCCGACTGCTGTAAACGCCGCGGTAAAGAGGGAATGGTACGTGGAACCGGCGGTCTCCGTGATCCACGGTTCCGATGCCAGCTCTTCGAGCGTCGCTGTTTCCCGTGCTGCCAGCGGATGGTCTCCGGGAATGATCACGTCCAGTGGATCATCGAGCAGAACTCTCTGCTCGAAGCGCGGATCGTCCTCACCATAATTGTCCGACTGCATGGCGACAATGACTGCAAGGTCGATTCGTTCCGCAACCAACAAGTCGAAGCAGCGGGCCGGATCAGCCTCAAGAACCTGCACCTCCAGCAGGGGGCGTGTTGAGCGCAAGGTGGCGGCCAGCGGCGCGAGCAACTGTGCGGCTGCAGTGGAAAATCCGCCGAGGCCAAAGTGGGACTGCACCTGGTCGCCGGCCTCCATGGCTGCGGCGCGCAGGCTCTCCCACTGGGCAATGAGGGTATCCGAGCCCGCCACGAGAAAGCGGCCCGTGGCGGTCAGCCGTACACCCCGGCCGTCCTTCGTCAGCAGCTGCATTCCCAGCACGCGCTGAAGCTCCCGCAACTGCGCGGAGACGGCCGAGGGAGAATAGCCCGTGAGTTCCGCGGTTGCGCCGACAGTTCCGCACCGGGCAAACACCCGAAGGGTTATGAGCCGTGGATCGATCATGCATCCATTGTGCATGGTGATCTTCAAAATCTTGCGCTTTTGTTGCAGCTGCTGTGACCCTAATCTCATCAGTACAACTACTTCGACCATGCCGGTAGCACCCCGCGCACGCATGGCCAACGCAACACCCACTACCCATGCCTCCCGGGAGGAAACCCATGACTGCTTCAGTGAACGTGCCCCTCAATTCACGCGGAAAACTCGCTGCGTCCCTGCCTGCCGAGCAGCTGGCAGAAATCAGCGCGCTGTTTGAGTTCCGGCGCACCGGCTACTCCCTCGATGCCCCCTTCTACACCGATCGTTCGATCTTCAACATCGACATGGAGGCCATTTTCGGCCAGCACTGGATCTTTGCCGCCAGCACCGCCGAACTGCCGGAGCCGGGCGACTACGTCACTGTCGACTACGGGCCCTACTCCCTGATTGTGCTGCGCAACGATGACGGCGCCGTCAATGTCCTGCACAACGTATGCCGCCACCGCGGCGCCCGGGTCCTCACCGAAGCTGCCGGGTCAACCGGAAACCTGGTCTGCGGCTACCACTCCTGGACCTACTCCCCGGAGGGCAATCTGATCCATGCCTCCGCGCCGGGGGAAACGAAGTTCGACAAGAGCTGCTTCGGCCTCAAACGCGCCCACGGCCGCGAGGTCGCCGGACTCATCTTCGTCTGCATCGCTGATGAACCGCCGACGGACTTCAACGAAACCGCAAAGATCTTTGAGCCCTACCTGGCGCCCCACGATCTCTCGAAGACAAAAATTGCCTACCAGCAGAACATCATCGAAGAGGGTAACTGGAAGCTCGTCATGGAGAACAACCGTGAGTGCTACCACTGCGACGGCCACCCTGAGCTCGCCTGCTCCCTCTTCCCCACCTGGGGCCTGACGGAGGGCCTGATCCCGCCCCACCTTGAGGAAGTGTGGAACCGGAACAAGGACGCCCAGTCCTCCCTTGAGGAGCGTTGCCGCCGCTACGGCCTTCCCTACGAGGTGGTCGAGCAGCTTGACACCCGCATCGCGGGAATCCGGATTTCGCGGGAATCACTCGATGGAGAGGGTGAATCGTTCTCCGCGGACGGGCGGCGGCTTTCCAAGAAGCTGCTGGGCGACCTGCCCGATTTCCGCCTTGGCCGCTGCTCGATGCACCTGCAGCCCAACAGCTGGTTCCACTTCCTCGGCGACCACGTGATCACGTTCGGTGTCTTCCCCATCAACGAACACCAGAGCCTCGTGCGCACCACCTGGCTGGTGGCTGACGACGCCGTGGAAGGCGTCGACTACGACCTGGAGAAGCTCACCTACACCTGGAAGCAAACGAACCTGCAGGACAAGGCGTTCGTGGAGCTGTGCCAGCAGGGTGCCGGCAGTCCCGCCTACGAGCCCGGTCCCTACATGAAGAGCGAATACCAGGTCGAGGCATTCATCAATTGGTACGTGCAGCGCGTGCAGGAGCACTTGGCATGATCGAACTCCTCACCGAAACGGCCATCCAGGAACCACAGCGTATCCGCGGTCTTGAGATGCCGTGGAACAGGGTGATGGGAAGCCCGGAGGCACCTGCCCGGGCAGCCCGTGCGCTGGGCCCATGGCACCCGCAGGAGTTCATGGCCGAATGTGTCGAGACCGTTCCCGAGGCCGGCGCCATGATGACCTTCGTGTTCCGGCGCTGCGACGGTGCGCCGCTGGCGTTCCGTGCCGGCCAGTACGTGAACGTCGCATTTCCCGTCAATGGCGAGGACCAGGAACCGGTGGACCGCAGCTACTCGCTGTCCAGTTCGCCCACCGAGCCCTGGACCTTCAGCATCACCGTCAAGTGCGACCCCACGGGATTGGTCTCGCCCTGGGTGCACGAGAACGTCAAACCCGGCACCGTCCTTGAGATGCTCGGACCGGTGGGAGCATTCCACCTGCCCGATGCCGACCGGCGGGCACGGTATCTCCTGCTTGCTGCCGGCGCGGGCATCACTCCCATCATGTCCATGGTCCGGACCATCCACTCCCTGCCCGGACACGCCGATGTTGTGGTGCTCTACCACGGCTCGGATGCTGGAGGCTTTGCCTTCCACCGGGAACTGGCCTACATCGCCTCCGTGGACTCCCGCTTCAAGGTCCACTATTCCCTGGGCGACCGCAGCGTACCGGAGGGGTGGGAAGGGCTCAAAGGAAGGCTGACGGCGGCCATGCTCGAGGAGGTGGCCCCCGATGCCAACGGCCGGCAGGTGTACGCATGCGGCCCCGAGGGTTACCTGAACACCGCCACCGAGCTCCTCAACAAGGTCGGCGTCGATGACACTTCCATTTACATCGAGTTCTTCTCCGGAGACCGTCAGACCCTCCTTGAATACCAGCAGGAAGTGTCACTTGCCGCCGACGTCGCGGAGGAGATTGCCGAGGAAATCGCCGAATCCGCCGAGGACTACTACGAAAGCCAGCCCGCCGCGTTCGGGCTCTATGAGCCCGGCTACGACGCCGACGGGACGCTGCAGGCCTCAGGGCTGCCGCTGGAAACCGCCCACCCGGAAGCACCCGGCTCCACCCCCGCCGTCGACAGCCCGGGCATGGAACCGGAAGCCGGTTCCCCTGACGCCTCCACCTTCAGCACGGTGGGAACAGGGAGCCTCACCATGTCCTTCATGCGCACCGGCATCAATGTCCGGATCGACCCCACCGAACACATCCTCGAGGCGGCCCAGCGCGCCGGCGTCAGGATCGGCGCGAACTGCAAGGAAGGCATGTGCGGCTCCTGCAAGGTCGTCAAGCTTTCCGGAGAGGTCGAGATGAACCACCAGGGCGGGATACGGGCGCGGGAAATCTCAGCAGGCAAGTTCCTGCCCTGCTGCTCCACCGCGCAGACGGACCTCGTTATCGATGCCTGACCCTTCTGCCGGCCCACTGTCAGCGCAGCCGCACCCCTGAAATAGGGCTTCAAACTTCGGAAAAACCTTGACAGGTGGCTGTGACTCGGGCCACTCTGTTGCTTATGGCGAGACGTGTTGTTCTTTACGGAACAGCCGCCGCGTTGGAAGCAAAGCTGACCTTGATCACTGAATGACAGGAAGCCCCGATCTTCCACCCGGTTTGGGGACGCCGGAGCACAGCGTGAGCCCATGAATTCAAACCAAAGGACTTGACATGGCTTTGAACAGCGACATCCGCACGGATGCCCAACCCCCCAACGAGCTGGAGGAGCCCAAGCTCGTTCCTGCACCGGAAAACTCCCCTTCCGCCCACGACTCCCACGACGCGGAGGACACCGAACAGATCATGCAGGAGCTTCGCCAGACCCGTTCCGAACAGGCCGTGGCTGAACGGCGGAACCGCAAGCTCACGCTCGACAAGGCCACCTTCGGTATCACCGGTGTCCTCGCCCTGGCCTTCGTGGCCTGGGGCTTCCTCGGCCGGGACAGCCTGGCCGCCACCTCAACAGCCGCCCTCGGGTGGGTGATGGAATACACCGGCTGGCTCTTTATGGTCCTGGCCTCGCTGTTCGTTGTTTTCGTCCTCTGGCTGGCACTGGGCAAGTGGGGCAACATCCCACTGGGCAAGGACGGCGAAAAGCCTGAGTTCCGGACCGTGTCATGGATCGCCATGATGTTTGCGGCCGGCATGGGCATCGGCCTGATGTTCTATGGTGTGGCCGAGCCGCTCTACCACTACATCTCCCCGCCACCGGGAACGGTGGACGGACGGACCCCCGCGGCCATCCAGACCGCCATGGCCACCTCCATCTTCCACTGGACCCTGCATCCCTGGGCGATGTACGCCGTCGTCGGCATTGCCATGGCCTACGGAACTTACCGCCTGGGCCGCCGGCAGCTGATTTCCGCGGCGTTCACGTCTCTATTCGGCATCAGGACGGTGGAAGGGCCGGTAGGCAAGTTCATCAACATCCTGGCAATCTTCGCCACGCTCTTCGGCACGGCGGCTTCCCTGGGTCTCGGCGCCCTCCAAATCGGCAGCGGACTCAGTTCGAACGGCTGGATCGGCGAGATCGGTACCCCCGTCCTGGTGGCCATCGTTGCCATCCTGACTGCGTGTTTCGTGGCCTCGGCGGTGTCCGGCATCAGCCGCGGCATTCAGTGGCTGTCCAACATCAACATGGTCCTGGCTGTTGTCCTGGCGCTCATCGTGTTCATCGCAGGGCCAACGCTGTTCATCCTCAACCTCATCCCGGCCGCGGTGGGCGACTACGCCAGGGACCTGGCCGAGATGTCCTCCCGCACCGAGGCCGTCGGTGACGAGGCCCTGCGCACCTGGATGTCCGGCTGGACCATCTTCTACTGGGCCTGGTGGGTGTCCTGGACGCCTTTCGTGGGCATGTTCATCGCCCGGATCAGCCGCGGCCGCACCATCCGGCAGTTCGTCACCGGCGTCCTGCTGGTACCCAGCATCGTCAGCGTTATCTGGTTTGGCATCTTCGGCGGAACGGCCTTCAAGATCCAGGAGGACGCGGATAAGGCAGGCACGGCCGGCCTCGTGTCCATGGCCAGCGGGTCACCGTCCATCGACTTTGACGGAGCCCTGTTCGACCTGGTGAAGAACATGTCCATGCCGGCCTGGCTGACCGCGGCGGTCATCGTCCTCGCCATGGTTCTGGTGGCCATCTTCTTCATCACGGGAGCCGACTCGGCGTCGATCATCATGGCGTCATTGAGCTCCAACGGATCCTCGGACCCGAAGCGCGGCCTGGTCATCTTCTGGGGCCTCCTCACCGGCGCGGTTGCCGCCGTGATGATGCTGGCCGGCGGAGACGAGCCTTCGGAGGCACTGTCCGGCCTGCAGCGCATCACCATCGTGGCCGCCCTGCCGTTCGTGCTGGTCATGCTGCTGCTCTGCTTCGCCCTGGTGAAGGACCTGCGCCGGGATCCGCTGTCCCTGCGGCGGCGGCTGGCTGACTCAGTAGTGGAGCGCGCCATCCGGACCGGCGTGGACCAGCACGGCGGCGTCCAGTTCGATCTCGTTACCAAGCATGAATGTGATCAGCGCTGTTCGGACGGCGGCCCCTGCGCCGCTTCCCCCGCTGACACCCCAGCCCCCGCAAAGAACCAGGAGTAAACCATGACCACAGTCCTTGAGGGCCGCCCCACCGGTAATGCGACCGTGGAGGCCGGCGACGTTGCCGGCGTCCGCGGTACCGACACCGTGCAGTACGTCCTTACCCTTGCGTGCCCGGAACGCCCCGGAATCGTCCGGGCCATCACCGCATTCCTCGCTGACCGCGGCTTCGACATCGTTGAACACCAGCAGTTCGATGACCACATGAGCGGCAAGCTCTACCTGCGCACGGCCTTCACCCCTGGAGACAACGAAGTTTCCGCGGAAGGCCTCAGCGCGGAGTTCGCTGCCGTCGCCGATGAGTTCGACATGGAATTCGCCATCCACGACGGCCGCCCCCAGCGCCTGCTGGTGATGGTCTCCAAGTTCGGCCACTGCCTCAACGACCTTATCTTCCGCTGGCGCGCCGGCAGCCTGGGTGCGGAAATCGCCGTCGTGGTGTCCAACCACGAGGACCTCCGCCCCATGGCGGAAGCCGCCGGCCTGCCGTTCATCCACGTCCCGGTCACGGCCGCTACCAAGCCCGAAGCCGAAGCGCGCCTGCTGGAACTTGTGGCCGAGTACAACGCCGACCTGGTGGTCCTTGCACGCTACATGCAGGTCCTGTCCAACGACCTGTGCGCCAGCCTCCGCGGCCGCGCCATCAACATCCACCATTCCTTCCTGCCTGGGTTCAAGGGCGCCAAGCCTTACCACCAGGCCTATGACCGTGGCGTGAAGCTCATCGGAGCGACCGCGCACTACGTCACCGCAGACCTGGACGAGGGCCCGATCATCGAGCAGGAAGTGTTCCGGGTGGACCACAGCCTGGACCCGAACGCACTGGTCACGGTAGGCAGAGACGCCGAATCCCAGGCATTGTCCCGCGCGGTTAAGTGGCACTCCCAGCACCGGGTCCTGCTCAACAACACCCGCACCGTCGTCTTCCGCTAACGCCAACGCCCACGCAAAACAGGAGAAACAACACTTATGAGCGCATCACCACGCGTTGTCATTATCGGCGCCGGCATTGTCGGAACCAACCTTGCCGACGAACTCGCCACCCGGGGCTGGACCAACATCACGGTGGTGGAACAGGGCCCGCTGGAACTTGCCGGCGGCTCCACCTCGCACGCACCGGGCCTGGTGTTCCAGAACAACCAGTCACGGACCATGACCGAATTCGCCACCTACACGGTCAACAAGTTCCTGTCGCTGAGCAAGGACGGCGAGTCCTGCTTCAACCAGGTAGGCGGCCTGGAACTGGCCACCACCCCGGAGCGGCTGGCCGATCTCCACCGCAAGATGGGCGTGATGACCTCGTGGGGAGTGGAAAGCCGGATCGTCGACGCCGATGAATGCGAAAAGATTTACCCCCTCCTGAACACCGGCAAGCTCACCGGCGGCCGCGAGGTCCTCGGCGGCCTGCTCATCCCCACCGACGGCCTGGCCCTGGCCGCTCGTGCGGTGCAGCTGCTGATCGAGCGCTCCAGTGAGGCCGGCGTGACGTACCAGGGCAACACCACCGTCACCGGCATCGCCCAGGAGGGCGGCAAGGTGACGGGCGTGGAAACGTCGGAGGGTTTGATCCCGGCAGACATCGTGGTCTCCTGTGCAGGCTTCTGGGGCCGTGAGCTCGGCAAGATGGTTGGCCTGGAGGTGCCGCTTCTGCCGCTGGCGCACCAGTACGTGGTCAGCACTCCGCTGCCCGAACTTGAAGGCGTCAACGAGCTTCCCAAGGGTGCCAGCAAGCCCATCCTGCGCTACCAGGACAAGGACCTGTACTACCGCGAATGGGGCAACCGCATCGGCATCGGCAGCTACGCCCACCGCCCCATGCCGGTGGACATGTCCGCCCTGCCGAAGGTCGCCGCAGAGGAAATGTCGGACCACCGCATGCCCTCCCGGCTGGAGTTCACCCTGGAAGATTTCCTGCCCGCGTGGGAGGACAGCCAGGACCTGCTGCCGGCGCTGCGCAGCTCCGCGATCGAGGACGGCTTCAACGGCATCTTCTCCTTCACCCCCGACGGTGGCCCGCTCATGGGCGAGGCGCCCGAGCTCGACGGCCTGTTCGTGGCCGAGGCTGTCTGGGTCACGCACTCGGCCGGCGTGGCCAAGGCAATGGCGGAGCTGCTGGTGGAAGGCCGGTCCCGCACGGACCTGCACGGCTGCGAGCTGACACGCTTCGAGAAGGTGCAGACCTCCGACGCGTATGTCAGCGAGACGTCCCAGCAGAACTTCGTGGAAATCTACGACGTCATGCACCCGCTGCAGCCCAGGGAATCCCCGCGGGATCTGCGCGTCAGCCCGTTCAATGTGCGGCAGAAGGAGCTGGGGGCGTTCTTCCTGGAGTCCGCCGGCTGGGAGCGGCCGCACTGGTTCGAGGCCAACCGCGGCCTGCTCGAGGAGCTGCCGGAGGAGTGGCAGACGCCCGAGCGGGATGCCTGGTCCGCCCTGTACTCGTCCCCCATCTCGGCTGCCGAGGCGTGGAAGACGCGTACCGCCGTCGGACTGTACGACATGACGCCGCTGAAGCGGCTGTCTGTGGTGGGCCCCGGTGCGCAGGATTTGCTGCACCGGGTCAGCACGGGCAACATTGCCAAGAAACCGGGTGCCGTGACGTACTGCCTGCTGCTGGAGCACGACGGCGGCATCCGCAGTGACGTGACCGTCGCACGGCTGGCGGAGGAGGAATTCCAGCTTGGCGTCAACAGCAACGTGGACTTCGACTACCTCCGGGTTGAGGCCCGCAAGCAGTCGGCCGCCGATCCGGCCCAGTGGGTGCACGTCGCCGACATCACCGGCAGCACCTGCTGCATCGGACTGTGGGGTCCGCTGGCCCGTGAAGTCATCGGCAAGGTCAGCGCCGACGACCTCACCAACGACGGCCTGAAGTACTTCCGCACCAAGGAAATCTCGGTGGGCGGCATCCCGGTCACGGCCATGCGCCTATCCTATGTGGGCGAGCTCGGCTGGGAGCTGTACACCACCGCCGAGTACGGCCTGAAGCTGTGGGACCTGCTGTTCGAAGCCGGCCAGGAGCACGGCATCGTTGCCGCCGGCCGCGGGGCCTTCAACAGCATGCGGCTGGAGAAGGGCTACCGGCTGTGGGGCACGGACATGACGTCCGAGCACCAGCCCTACGAATCGGGCCTGGGCTTCTCCATTGCCAAGGACAAGACCGGGTTTGTGGGTGCTGAGGCCCTTGCTGCACGCAAGGAGCAGCCGGCCACACGGGCGCTCCGGTGCCTGACGGTCGACGACGGCACCTCCATCGTGCTGGGCAAGGAACCGGTGTACGTGAACGGGTCCGCAGCCGGTTACGTCACCAGTGCGGCCTACGGCTACTCGGTCCGCAAGCCGATCGCGTACGCCTGGCTGCCGGCGTCGGTTTCCGAGGGCGACGCCGTGGAGGTCGAGTACTTCGGCAAGCGCATCGCCGCGACGGTCTCTGCGGAACCGCTGTTCGATCCGGGCATGGAGCGCCTCCGCGGGTAACCCGCTGTCCAGAAACCGGGGGTCGCCGAACGGGTGGCCCCCGGTTTTACGCGTGCCCGTCGGATTGTCAGACCCCCTTGTCATGATTGGTTTATGGGGAAAGCGGCGGTGGCGAAGGCGTTTGAGGACATCAATGCCGCTCTTGCTGTGCTCACTGCCGAAGCGGAGGGCTGGGGGTCGGAGGCGTTCTGCCCTGCTGATCCGTTGGCCGGCCTTGCGGACGGTTGCCTGGACATCCTCGCCGGGGGTGCCGGGGTCCAGGCCCGGGTGTCGGGACTATTGGCCAAGGCCACAGCGACGTACGCAGACACTGCCCGGGCTGCTGCTGCTCCGGACGCGCCCGTTCAGGGACAGGAAATGGCGATCGCGGCGGAAATCGGGTGCGTCCTGGCCCTCAGTGACCGGGCCGCCGGCGCGCTGCTGGCCG